>NZ_QQWI01000002.1:0-300000 GCF_004125825.1 Fusibacter sp. A1
GCCGGTAGCCAAATTCTCAATTGTTCTATTACAGATAATCTGCTTAGAAAAGCAGGCTATTTATTCTTCTCAGATTACTTGAAAACTGTAAAGGCGTAAACTTAGGAACCGCCGTATACCGGACGGTACGTACGGTGGTGTGAGAGGTCGGGGAAATTATTTAATTTCCCCTCCTACTCTATTGGTATACGGTACTGATCATGAGCGCGGCTTCTGCCCTTGTTACCGGGCGTTCCAGGGAATATAGGTCATCACCGGTCATGATCCCAAGTCCCATCATCATGGCGACATAGTCCTTTGACCAGTCGGCGACGCTCGGTTGACCGGCCAGCAGGTTTTGAGTCAATGTCTTGTTATAGACTTTATTGTCGTAGCTTTGCAGGGTATTGCTGATGATCTTGGCGATTTCCTGCTTTGAGATACCGGCTTCGGGTTTAAAGCTAGTGGCCGTCTTTCCGCTTATTATTCCTTGAGAATAGACGATGGCGATGCTGTCGAAATAGTCACTGTCCTTTCCTACGTCGTTAAATGGAATAGTGATACCGAAGTTGTTATCAAGACCGTAGGCACTTGCTATCCATGAGACAAATTCTTCTCGGGAAAGCATCGCTGAAGGATTAAAATTGCTTTCTGACTTGATGACGCCCTTGTTGAGCAGTTTATTGATCGCATCCTTGGCGTCGTCGTCCTCAAGGTCGCTAAAGGATTTTTTAGATTTTAAAAGCGTGTACTGGCTTAGGGACATCCTCTTGACGCTGATGGTTCTGTCGATCAAATTATAGGTTCCACCGACAGGACGCCACTTTCCCTCTGCCTCATAATACCTAAAGATGGCAAGATCATAAGGGGTGGTCTGATCATCAAAAATGTAGGCACCAGTTTCAAAGGACAGGATGACAGGTGTTTTAAAAGCGCTGATTTTGATATCGTTCACGTAATAGGAGATGTCTACGACCTTACCATCGCTGAAAATCTGGATACTGTCATCATCTGAAATCTGTTGATTGAGTTGATCCGTGGCATCCTCCTTATAGGTGAAGTCCATAATCAGTTTCGCATCCTGTGTGGCGTTAAGCTCCTTTGTGGGGAAGGTGATTGCCGTTCCGTTGAATAAGAAGGATAAGCCGTGGAAGGATCGATCGATCAGCAGACCACGGGCATTTTTTGATATGGTCGCTTCTATCTGGAGTCCATCCTTCGGTGTGTTCAATTTAAAATAGAGTACCCTCTGAATACGGTAGATGGACTGCTGTCCGAAAAACACATCGCTTGCGAGCTGCAGTTTGTCGAGCCTCGGCTTTGCGGCGGTGGCTGCTTTCAGTATTTCGGGATCGTCCAATGAGAACCAACGGCCCTGATCGTCGAATATGGTGGACGCGATCAGTTCTGTTGCGATATACCTGCTTAGTGCGAACGAGAAATCTTCGATCAGCAAATCGATCACATTGTCGTTGAAGGCCGGTCCGGTTTTGATAAACGCCAGCTCCTCAAGCGAATTGCCGATCAGTTCGACTACGATGTCCTTGCTTTGAATTCCCATCAGTGCCTGCGCATGCGCGTCTATAAGCCTTTCGAGCTGTTCGATGGGAAAGGGGTCTTTGGTGATATCATTCGCCTCGATCAAGGGTTTAAATATCAGAATCGTCTCTTCGACTCCCTTTTGTAAATCCAACTGTGTCTGTGCCTGATCCAGGTCCTCGATGATGGAATCGATAGACAGGATGATTTCATCCTTGTTGTCCGCTCCTTCTTCAAAGCTTAAGATCTGCTTGACAAGCGTGGTTCTCTTGTCTGAAATGATATCTCCTGTTGTTATCGTAGGCTTGGGTTCGGGTTCCGGTTCCGGATTGGTTACAGGTGTGGTAGTAGTAGTAGTAGTAGTTGTTGTTGTTGGTTCCGTAGTAGTGGTGGTCGTTGGTGGCGGAAGAAGACAAAAGTTGACCGTAGAAGCCATCACAAGTAGCAGAAGAGTTAAAAACAGTGTTTTTCTGACCTTATCATATCCTCCTTTTACTACCTTATACCACGCTTATCAAAGGATAAGCACTATAATGTGTGAAGTTACAGAATTTTGCATATCGGTCAGCTGATAGGGTATCAATGGCAAAAATAAGGAGTGGTGAATAGGATGAATAAGAACAATCTGATTAAAAGACTTTGCCATATCGGAATTGAGATTTCGGCTGAAAAGAATATTGACACCTTGCTCGAGATGATCTTGAAGGAAAGCATGCAGATCGCCAATTGCGATGCTGGAAGCATTTATTTTATCGAAGGGGAACAAGAGCAGTGCCTGACGTTCAAGTATACTCAGAACCTCTCGATAGAGTTTCCATTTAAGTCCTTCAGGATGGCAATCGATAAAAATAGCATCGCAGGGGCCTGTGCTGTGACTGGGGAGTTGTACAACTTCACCTCTATGGATGAGACGGTGGATAAGATCGGAATCAGGCATAATCCTACCTTTGATGATTCTGTCGGATACAGGACAAGGAACATGCTTGTGGTGCCCCTGAAGAATTACGACGAAGAAGTGATCGGCGTGATGCAGCTGATCAATAAGAAAAAAGGAAATGAAAGACTTGTGGATGACCTGGCCTATGAGACCATCCTTCCATTTACAGAGTTTGATGAGGAGGTCATCGAATCCTTGGCGTCCCAGGTTGCCATATTGATTGAGAGAACCCGTCTTTACGAATCGATACAGGATTTGCTTGAATCCATGACACAGTCGCTCGCCAAGGCTGTGGACCAACGAGACCCGGTGACCGGAGGCCATTCGGAAAGGGTCGCAAACTACACGCTAGATCTTGCGAAGCATATCAGCGAGGCAGAGGATAAGTCACTTGCTTCCTTTGACTTCACTACCGATAAGAAGAGAGAACTCTATTATGCGAGCATGCTTCACGATGTGGGTAAGATAGGAGTTCCCGAGTACCTTCTTACAAAGGAGTCCAAGCTGCCTGAGGAGCACATGTATGCGATTGAAGCGAGATACAAGTATCTGATGCTGCTCCTTAAAATCCGGCAGGAGAAAATGCTGGATACTGCAGATCCCAACTCGCAGAGGATTCAGGACATGCTTTTGGACGGCGCGAAGATTTTAAGTCGTGTGAACAAGGCAGGATTCCTTAGGGAGGAAGACGAGCGGTTTATCGAGGAACTGAAAACATATAAGATCGAGGATGAGGACGGTAGTGTCATCGACCTTCTGACTCCATATGAGTATGATCAGCTATCCATAAAACGAGGAAACATCACAAGTGAGGAGCGTAGTAAGATCAACTCCCACGCGCAAAAAACCTTTGAGATTCTAGATGAGATAAACTGGACCAAGTCCTTATCGAAGGTCCCCGTGATCGCGTCACAGCATCATGAGAAGCTCAACGGTAAGGGTTACCCCTATGGAATCACGTCGGACACCCTTTCATATGAAGCGAAAATCATGGCGATCGCCGACATATTCGATGCGCTGACAGCGAAAGACCGGCCCTATAAGCCTGCCCTATCCGTCGAAAAATCCTTATCGATCTTAAAAGAAGAAGTCGCAAACGGCAATCTAGACCGTGTCCTTGTCGATCATTTTGAAAACATGATCCTTGAAAGGGGCTATCCCCATGATTAGAATCAACTTATGGGGAGTCATGGGCTCGATTCCCGGCGCTTCTTCAGAAATGGTCGATTTTGGTTCCAACACTTCTTGTATCAGTGTCGTAGACGATCAGACGGTGATCATCCTTGACGCGGGGTCCGGCATCATCCATTCACATGAAGTGACAAAAAACGCCACGGAGATCCATCTGTTTATCACCCATTACCACATGGATCATCTGATAGGTTTGCCCCTATGGGATCAGCTGTATGATCAGACAAAACGTATCCATATCCACGGCCCCCTACTGAACGGATTCGATGTGGAGACGGCTGTTAGGGGATTCATTCATGCGCCTTATTTTCCGATCACTCTCGACAAGATACAGGCGTCGATTGAGTTCCATACGGTAAAGGAGAGAACGACCCTTGATATCGGCAATTTCACAGTGGAAGGACTTCTTGTAGGTCATCCCGGTGGAAACATGGCCTACAAGATAAAGAACAAGGAGATGACGTTCGGCTACATCACAGACATCGACCTTGACCACGCTGACTCGATCCAAGTGGTAGGATTCTTTGATGGCATGAAGCTTGCGTACCTGGATACCCACTTTACAAATATGGAGTATGTAAGAGAGAAGTACAAGGGATGGGGGCATTCGAGCATGGAGTCAGGAGTGCTCTTTAGGGATAAGGCGTCGATCGGCACCCTGCTGCTGGGACACCACGCTCCTCACCGGACTGTCAGGACCCTGATGCAGTTTATCGAGCGCTATCAGGATGAAGAAGTGATGTTTGCGAAAGAGGGAATGCGTTTTGAATTTAACGAGTAAAAAAATCATCATGCTCTGCTTGGCAAGCGTTCTCCTTTTTCAAATCGCTTTCGCAACGAATATTGAAGAGTTGAACAAACTTGTCGACAAGAGCGAAGGAACACAGAAGGCGGATGTCCTAAACGAACTTGCGGACCTTTGGATGCAAAGGGACTTAGGTATTTCACAAGACTATGCCGATCAGGCGAATGACTTGTCGCTTTCCTTAGGTTATGAAAAGGGATCGCTTCAGGCGAGACTTCATGGCGTATACATCATGATCATCCGTCAGGAATATGCCGACGGCATGGTCGAACTCGGTGAGCTCTTTGACAAGGCTTTTAAGCTGGATGATAAAGAGCTGCTGGGAGACATCCAACTGGCAATCGGTCGAATCTGGTTCTCGATTGATGGATTTCAGCAGGCTCAGGATGCGTTTGAGGAAGGGCTGGCGTTCTTTGAATCGATCGACAGCCAGAGGGGTATCGGCCAGTCCTATAATAACTTAGGCGTCGTCTTCGAATCGGTCGGGGAGTTTGACAAAGCCACAGACTACTTTTTCAAGGCGCAAGCGATCCTCCAAGCGATCGAGCAGCCTTCGGAACTTGCAGACGTTTACAACAACCTAGCAGGCATCTATGCCGACACCGATCAGTTTGATAAGGCGATTACAAGCTACACCGAAGCGCTGGACATTTACGAAAGCATGGGCGATGTAAGATCCATCGCAGTCATCCATAACAATCTAGGGCTTTATTTCGGCGAGTTAGGATTCACAGAGGAATCCAAACAGTTTTTCGACCTTGCCCTAGAAAGGTTTGAATCGCTAGAAGATGCCACAGGACAAGCGGATGTCTTGCTGAACATAGGCGCTCTGATGGATCAGAGGAAGGAGTCCGAAGACGCGGTCGACTTCTACACGAGAGCGCTTATGATCTACACCGAGTTAAGCTCCACCCAAGGGCAGATCGTCACCTTGAACAACTTAGGTACGGTTAGACATAAGATGGGGAAGCTGACAAAAGCCATAGAACTTCATACAAAAGCCCTTGAGCTTGCCGGTGAGCATGAAGACTATGACGGCATGGTCTCTTCCACCTATAATCTTAGCCTTGATCATAAGGCGGCTGGCGATTATGAAAGCGCCTTCAATTATATGAGCGCCTACAAGATTGTTCGGGACCAACAGGAGTACTTGAAAAAACTGCAATACAATGTCAACAGCATGGTCGCCAACGAAACCGATAAGAAAACCCAAGAGGCGAAGGAGGCCAGGGAGAGAAGTGACAGGTTCTTCAAGGTCATGGTCGCTATCGCAGCTGTTTCTGCGGTCATCCTCCTTCTTCTTATTCTGGTGGCAAAAGAAAGAAGAAAGTCGGAAAAGCTTCTACTGAACATACTCCCGAAGAAAATCGCGCAAAAGCTAAAGAAGTACGGAAAAGCCGAATCGGAGAGGTATAAGGAGGTAACGGTCTATTTTTCAGATATCGTGGGATTTACAGATAAGAGCGTGTCGATGGAACCGGACTTTTTAATCAGCGAGCTCAATGAAATCTTCACGATGTTCGACAACATCATGGAAAGCTACGGCTGCGAGAGGATAAAGACCATAGGAGACGCTTATCTTGCAGTTTGTGGAATGCCCACTGCTTTTGACGACCACGCGATCCGCATGACAGGCGCGGCAATGAGAATCAGACAGGCCCTCGATCAAAGAAATGGAATGAGCCAAGTGAACTGGCAGATCAGAATAGGCATCCACACAGGAAGCGTTGTCGGTGGAATAGTAGGTGTTAAAAAGTATATCTACGATGTCTTTGGGGATACCATCAACACCGCTTCGAGAATGGAGAGCAACTCTGAACCGATGAAGATCAACATCACTACAGAAGTATACGAACTGATCAAGGACCGCTTCACGGTTGAAAGACGTGAGTTAAAAGAGATCAAAGGCAAGGGTCTGATGCAGATGTACTTTGTGGTGGATGAGAAAAACCTATAAGAAACATAAGATAGGCCTCGAGAGTGTGTGATGCTCTCGAGGCTTTTTTATGCTCCCGATAGCATTTAAGGAGACATTTGTGTAAACTATAGATTAGATGAAGAAAGGATGACGATGATGAAATTTTTACATACAAGTGATTGGCATATAGGAAAGCTAGTACATGGGATCCACATGACAGAGGATCAAAAGCATATTTTGAATCAGCTGGTCGCAGCAGTCGAAAGGGAGAAGCCCGACGCCATATTTATCGCCGGTGACATCTACGACCGGTCGGTTCCGCCAGTGGAAGCGGTGGTCCTTGTCAACGATACGCTAAACAGATTGGTCCAACTCGGATGCAAGGTATTTATCATTCCAGGAAACCATGACAGCGCCCAGCGCCTAGGCTTTGGAAAAGAGATACTCAAACACTCAAATGTCTTTATTGCCGATTGCCTTGAGGAGGCGCTAAAGCCTATTTCCTTCGAGGTGCAGGGCGAGCGGGTCAGCGTCTACCTGACCCCCTTCTTAGAACCGGCGATCGTAAGATACAAGACGGGTGACGATTCGATAAAGACCCACGACGACGTATTCGGCTATTTATATGAGCAGTGGCAAACGACACTTGACAGGCTGCATTTTAATGTTTTACTTGCGCATGGTTTTTTTGGAAAGGATTCCTCTGTCAGCGAATCCGAAAGACCGCTTGCTGTGGGCGGCACAGAAATCATAACCCATGATAGGGTCGACCTGTTCGACTATGTCGCGCTAGGACATCTTCATAAGCCTCAGAAGGTGGCGCTTGACCACATTCGCTACAGTGGATCCCTGCTGAAGTACTCTTTTTCTGAAGCGAATCAGGTGAAGGGAATCACGTGGATACGAAGAAACGGAAGTGAAATCATGATATCACAGGAACAGCTGCACTGCTTAAGGGATATGCGCATCATCGAAGGGGAGCTGAAGGAACTGCTCAACTCGCAGGAGGGAAGCGCAGAAGACTACCTGATGGCAGTACTTACGGATAAGGGTGACCTCTATGAACCGCTTAAGCAGCTCAGAACCGTTTATCCAAACATCCTCAAGCTCGTTCAGACAAGATCGGACATACAGCTTGTGGACAATGGGCTGACTACCACCGTACTTGAAAAACAGGACATGAAGAGTCTGTTCGAATCCTTTTACAACGATATGTACGAGGAGCCGCTATCGGATGAAGAGGAGACCTTCATATCCGATATGGTGATCAGGGCCCAAAAGGAAGGTGGTGTCTGATGAGACTTTTGACATTAGCTATTCAAGCGTTTGGTCCATATAAGGACCACTCCTTTATCGACTTTACAGCCTTTGAGGAAAATGGACTCTTCTTACTGACGGGACCGACCGGTTCTGGAAAAACAGCCATATTTGACGCCATCGCCTTCGCGCTCTACGGCGAAAGCAGCGGGCAGGAACGAAGTGGAGAATCCTTGCGGTCGCATCATGCGGATGAAGCGTTCCTTACAGAGGTCACGCTGACCTTCGAACTAAGAGGTTCCTCTTACAAAGTCATACGGTCGCCTAAACAGCTTAAGCCAAAAGCCAGAGGAGAAGGATGGACAGAACACAAAGGAGACGCGCAGTTCCATGATTTAAGCAATCAGGTGGAACCGATCGTAGGCATCAAAGACGTAAACGGTGTCATCGAATCGCTTCTTGGAGTCAACGCCAGCCAATTTAGGCAGATCATGATGATCCCTCAAGGTGATTTTAGAAAACTCTTGCTATCTGAAAGCAAGGAAAGGGAGAAAATCCTTTCAAAACTATTCGGGACATCGGCCTATGAAAAGCTGACAAGCGACCTGGTGGAGAAGGCGGCTAGCTTGAAAAAGAACATCGACGATGTGATAAAACACAGCAAAGGTGTCATCGCCGGACTCGATGATTCCATCCATCCCGAAATCGTCAACTTCAAAGAGGCTGAGATACCTGATGTAAGCGGACTGATCATTCAACTTAAGGACGTCTTAAAAGAGCTTGAGTCTTCCATCCAGGAAAAAAAGCTGGAGCTGTCTGTTTCAAGAAAAGAACTAAAGGATAAAATCGCTTTCATTGAACAGCTCAAGCAGCACAATGAAAATATAGTGGATTACAAGGCCTTAATAGAAACTCAAAAGACCCTTTCCAGTCAAAAGGAGAGGATAGATGCCATCGAAAAAAGCGTTGAGAAGCACATTCTTTATAAGGAGCTGCAGGCGCTGTCTGAGTCCGGCAAGAAATCGGGCGAAAAAATCACCATGCTGTCTGAGAAGAAAATCAGCGCACTCGAAGCCGTTGAAAACGCGAGAGCCCTTGTGTCAAAACTCGAAAGTGTTCTTGCCCGTCTCAACTCGCAAGCAAAGAAGCAGGAAATCACGGAGCTGAACGAGTCGATTTTCAAATTGAAGGAACTTGAAAAGATCTTCTTCGAGGTTAGTGAGCTTTGTACACGAATCAGAAGCAATAAGCAAAAGATAGAAACAATCAGTAAATCGCTCGAAGAAGGCGAAGAACAGCTTGCAGGAATGACTTTGAAAGAAGTCGAAATTGATCGTTTGTCGGAACTTACGATTCATCATACGGCTACGATCAACCAGCTGCTGGTGAGAAAGAATGGAATAACCCTTAAGCAGGCAAATCTCAATGGCTTGATCCAAAAGGTCGAAAACTGGTATGAGCTCGATGAGAAACGAAAGAAAGGTGAGCTTATTGAATATGGACTGCGTGAAAAAGCGGACAAGAGCAAAAGGCGCTGGATGGAAGTTAAAAAAGAGTATCACCTGAATCAGGCGGCGATACTCGCCCAGGACCTAGAGGATGGAAAACCATGTCTTGTCTGTGGTAGCACCGCGCACCCCAGTCCTGCTCTCACAGAGACCGCCATCGTTCTAGAGGATGTCGAGGTTGCAGAGAAGACCTATCTGACGGATCAGGAAAAGGCTGCAAATCTTCAACGAGACATCCATCATTTGAAAACACAGATAGACGATTTGAAGATCGAGGTAAAAGGAAAAGCAAGTGAATTCAACCTGGAGCCTTCTGTGGACTCAAGCTATGGATTTTTAAAGGAATTGAGAGGCGAGCTTTTCAAAGTGGACACCCAGCTCGATGAACTGGAAAAGGAAATGTATCAACTTCATTCCATGGTCAATCACAACCATCTGCTAATCGACGATCTGAAAAGACAGGTGAAGAATAAAGAAACCTTGAACGCGCTTATAAAAAGTGAGCTCAATGAGTTGACCACACGAAAACAAAAACTGCATCAAGATGAGAAAAACAGACTCGACCATATCGAGCGTTTAGGTTCTTACGAGACGGTTGAAGCCTTGAAATCGGATCAGGAAAAAATAAATGAAAAGCTCCTATCCTATCAGAATGAGCTTGATGTGGCAAGGACGAGGCAGACAAAGTCCAATGAACTGATCGCTCGGGCGAGCAGTGCGATTGAACAGTACGAGTCTCAGATGGAGACGCTGCACGTAGAAAAAAACGAGGTGGATCATCAGCTGATCATGCGATGTGAGGCGCTGGGGCTTGATCCGATGACAGACTGGTCCAGCGAGTTACTTAGTGCGGCTGAACTGGAAGAAGCCACAAGAAGTCTGAAAAGTCATGAGCTTGCAACCAATGATGTTGCAAGCAAACTGAACATTCTCAGCGCTAAGCTGACCGATTTTGAAATCATCGACTTATCAGGTGAAAATGCCGAGTTGGCCCGTCTGGAAGAGGCGAATGCCTCGCTCAGCCATCAATATGAGGCTGACGTATCCAAAAAGGCAAGTACTGAAAATGCCATCAGACTATTAAGCGGCAACGAAAGAATGTTTAACGAGAAGACGAAATCCTATCGGGTGGTGAGCAGGATGGCAAGAATGGCCAAAGGGGATAACCCGAAAAAGCTGTCCTTTGAACGCTACGTGCTTGCCATGTACCTTGAAGATGTCCTCAATATGGCAAACACAAGGCTTGCGCTCCTCACCGATAGACGTTTCAGATTGCTAAGACTCGAGGAGTCGGACCATAAATCGAAGCAGGCAGGGCTTGAACTGGCGGTATTTGATGCCTACACGGGACTCAACCGGCATGTGAAGACGCTCTCGGGAGGAGAGGCCTTTAAAGCCTCCTTGTCCCTCGCGCTCGGCCTATCGGATGTAGTGGAGCGTTATGCGGGAGGCATAAGACTTGATACGCTTCTGATCGACGAGGGATTCGGCACACTTGATGCGGAGTCCTTGGACCAGGCGATCAATTGTCTGATTGCTCTAAACGAGGCGGGTCGCACAGTAGGCGTTATCTCTCATGTGGCTGACCTGAAGGAGAGGATCATGAATAAGATTATTGTCACTCCTTCGATAAACGGTTCACTAATAAGAATGGAAAGTTAGGGGTGTAGAGTGGAACTTTTAAAGGTGAAAGGTATCTTGGCGGATTTCGAGCAAATGGCGGATTGGGACAATCAGCCTCAAATCCTGCCCTTTATCACTGTCAATTTCAAGGAAGGAACCCGGCATCAAAAGCTTGACGCTTATGATATGTTTAAGCACGGACTAAAGAAGGCACATTTCTGGATTGTGGTGGACGGTAGGAAGATAGGGTATGTGACCTATGATGTCAATCCGCCACATCTTCTGATAAGTAGCGAGGAATCGGTTTGGATCAGTATCTGTATAGGTGAGAAGGATTCATGGGGCAGGGGTTACGCTAAAGAAGCGATGGCGCTTTTGGAAAACGAAGTGAAAAAGGCTGGGTACAAGCGCATAGAGCTTGGTGTCTTCAGCTACAACTCACGAGCAAGGTCCCTTTATGAAAAAATGAACTATCAGGAATTTGCAACCATTAAGAAGTTCACCTATTATCTTGACCGGTGGCATGATGATATAAGAATGCAAAAGTATGTTTGACCGGGTCAGGATTGGATATCAAATAGCTAAAGTCATTGGAGGTGGATATGGTTTATCGCTATTTGAAGTATCAGATCAATGAGAAGGACCTTGCGGAATATGAAGTGCGTGTGAAACGATTTTTAGATGTTCTCAGCCGTAACGAAACTCAGACAATCTACAGCATATTCAGAGTCAAGTCGAGAAGAAACACGTTTGTACACATGATAAGCTTCAAAAGCGAGCTAGAAGAAAGCCGCCATCGACAGGCGAATTACTCTGTCGAATTTAGTGATTACCTTGATTCGATAGCTACAGCTGTACCTGAGTTTGGAGAGCTGATTCCATTTTAGGGTGAATTGGACTCAAAACAAAGACGTCACATGACTTTCTTCAAGGTCAAAGACGCCTAAGCTTGAGAAAACCGTAAAATCCTGCTAGAATTAGACAAATGCTTCAAAAAAGCTATTCTTGATGGCGCTTAAGACCGTCATTTACAGGAGATAAAATTATGGATAGGGCCCTATATATTTTTTATAAAGATTTGAATATGCATCATCAGTTAGAAGAAGTGGCCGGATCTTTCGAGATTCTGCCTTTTTTCCTGTGGTCCGAATGGCTGAATCAGGACGTGGATGACACACCAAGCTTGCGGTATCGTCTTGCTCTTGCCAAACGGTTCAACGATACCGTATTGCCACAAGGCGTGAACCTTTTGACGGGAGATGTGGATATCCCGGAAATCATTTCCGTGTGCCAGCTCTACAAGATCAATGATGTGTTTATGCGAAAGCATTATGAGCCAAGGGAGAAAGAGTTTCAGGAAAGACTTGTCGAGGAACTGACGTCATTTGGTATCAAGTGCGTCTTACTTGAAGGATATACAGCGGTTCCTGTTGGAGCAGTTCTAAAAAGCGACGGTACGCCTTATGTCAAATTCACTCCCTATTATCATAAATGGCGAACGAAGCTTTGCGCCTCAAAACGAAGAAAAGTAGAAGTCAATTGGACTCTACAAGGACTCGTACCGCCCATTCTCGATGATTCAAGCCACGTGTTTGTCGAAGAGGATTTTAAAGCCCTGGGTAAGTTTTTGACAAAGGGATGGCAGCATTATTCCACTGAAAGAAACTACCCCTACCTTGACAGCACCTCGCATGCCTCTGCGCTTATCAACCACGGTGGAATTGCAGTTTCCGATCTGATAAGCCATCTGTTGAGCCTCCCTGTGCATGACGAGATCGAAGCCTTTATAAGGCAACTTGCGTGGCGGGATTTCTATATCACGGTGCTCTGGTATTTTCCCTATAGCGAAGATCAAAACTTTGACAGGCGTAAAAAAGTGAACTGGTCGAATCAGGCGATGGATTTTTTTGTATGGTGCCAAGGACAGACAGGCTATCCGATCGTTGATGCGGCCATGAACTGTCTTTATGATACCGGTAGAATGCATAACCGTTTGAGGATGATCGTGTCAAGTTTTCTGACAAAGGATCTATTGATCACTTGGAAGGAAGGTGCGAACTGGTTTAAGGAACATTTGATCGATTATGATCTTGCCCTGAACGTAGGCGGTTGGCAGTGGGCCGCATCGACCGGTGCGGATTCGGTTCCCTACTTCAGAATCTTCAATCCGATCATTCAAAGTGAAAAGTACGATCCTCATGGAGTCTTCATACAAAAACATATCGATATGCTCCATGGAGTAGCAACCGATAGGATTCATGAACCGCAAAAATATGGAGTTCCCTATTTCGCACAGTACGTCGATCACCGGTTGACCCAAAAAAACATCGGGCAATACTTTCAAAAGGTAACTATTACAAAAAATTAAAGTTCGGCACAAGACCTATATTGGTAGAAAATGCATTGTATATTTTTTAACAAATTACAGGATATGTAATTAATTAGATAGAAATCTTGACTAAACCCAAAAAAATCATGAAAAGTCGCCGTAAAAATACCAATTGTATGAATAGCCTTCATACAATTGGTATTGCTTGTAAATAGACCTTTTCGGGGATGAAAAGTTTCTCTATAATTCCCATTTACTTTCGTGTAAACTAATGCTTAGCGTTAGAACGTTTATTAAAATTAATGGAGGATTATATGAAATTATTAACCAAGTTAATGCTACAGATGGTAATTGTAGTCATTATCGTTTCTTCGGTGCTTGGTGTGGGATCATTCCTTGTCACATCGGACAGTATGCAAAATACCATTGAAGATTCACTTCAAACAGAAACAAGATTAAGAAAACAGCAGATTGAACTTAAACTGGACGCATTAATGGCGGTTACAGATGTTATGGCGTACGACGATGCGGTCGTATCAGCGCTGAAAACGACTTCAACAGCTAGCGAGAAGAACAGTGCGATGAAGTTCTTCGCAAGTATCTTATCAGACAATCAAGAGCTGATTGAAATGATTGCACTTGTCGACAACAAGGGAAAGATGCTTGTCACCGATTCATCCACAAGTGTTGACATCGATATCAAGGACAGGGTTTATTTTAAAGAATTGATGGAGACTGGAAGTGCGGTGATCAGTGATGTGGTCATCTCAAAATCAAGCGGCGAGCCTGTGGTGGTTGTGGCGAGTCCTTTGAAAAAGGGAAGCAAAGTCGATGGTCTAGTGCTTGCTACGATTCGATTCGATTCGATCCGATCGATTATCAAAGAGGTGAAAATAGGCGAAGCGGGTTATGGATACATGACCGATATGAGCGGATTAGTTATTAGCCACGCGTTGCCTGAAAAGGAATTCGATCTTAACATTTTTGATATTGCGGCTGGGAATGCTCCTTTTGCTACTGTTGTTGATCAGATGATGACACAGGAGTTCGGTGACGGATTCTATAATTATGATGGTGTGGACAAGTATGTCGCTTTTGCCCGTGTAGAAAATTGGGTAATCGCCTTAACCGCCAACTACGATGACTATATGGCGCCGGTATTTAAAATCAGAACGATGACACTTGTCATCGCCTTCGTCATCGCTCTACTTAGTGTTGTTGCCACGTTCTTCTTCACGCAAAGCAATATCATAAAGCCGATCAAGAAGCTTGAGGCTTCGATGGCTGCAGCTGGTAGCGGAGATCTTACGAAACGAATGAATCTAAAAGGTAAAGATGAGATCTCAAGCGCTGCCCACTCCTTCAACGACATGGTCGAAAAACAGACGAAGATGATCAGCGATATCCAAAGGTTGTCTGAGACACTGAATCAGACTGCTGAAGAAATGTCGGCCTCTTCTCAGGAAGTCAGTGCTACTAGTGAGGAAATCACCGCTTCAATCGTCGAAATCGCTGAAGGGGCTCAAACCCAAGTGGAATCAGTGAATCATACAAATGAGGTTCTGGCAGTACTTAGAGATGGTATCGAGTCTTCTGCCGCACTTGTGAATGATGCCTTATCAGCATCGAAAAGCTGTACAGAAGAAGCGGAGACAGGTAAAAACCAACTGGCTGACAGTATGGACGGGATGGACGCGATCAGAGGAATCACCGATACGACGGTGACACAATTACATTCCTTGACGGAGCAGACCGAGATCGTCTCCACTATCTCTGAAACCATCCAGGCAATCGCAAATCAAATCAACTTGCTCGCGCTTAACGCTTCGATTGAAGCGGCTAGAGCAGGTGAGCATGGCAGGGGCTTTAGTGTCGTGGCTGAAGAAGTAAGAAAACTTGCCGAGCAGACGACGCATGAGTCCACTCAGATCGCATCGTCGCTTCAAAATATCGTATCGACGGTCACTTCGACAAACGAAGTGGTTGAAGACATGAAGACGATTGTGACCTCCGGTTCGACTTCTATTTCAAAAACGCAGGAAGCACTTGAACGATTATACTTAGGTGTCGAAAGCATGATCGCACTCAACGAATCGGTTCTCTACTCTAATCAAAAGGAAATCGAGTCAGTGGAAGTCGTTGTGGAGAACATGAAAGCACTTTATCAGCTATCCAACAAGATATCAGCAGGCGCACAAGAGATAACAAGCGGCTCTGAAGAACAGGCTGCTATCACAGAAAGCTTGTCTCAAGTAGCCGAAGAGACCAGCAAGATGGCAGAAAACATGTTGCTTCAAATGAGCGCGTTCACCTTGTAATAAGGAATAAGTTCTTAGTTTAATAAAGTAGATGTTAAAAAGAAGCTCCATTTCAATGGAGCTTCTTTCTTTTTTGAACATATGCATAGTTTTTATCAGTAAACGCTTATTTTTTAGCGGGTATATTCGGATTTTTAGATTTGACACATGTCAGAAGGCGAGTATAATGGTATACAGATAAAACTATCACCTGGTACTAAAAACAAGTATTAGAATAAGGTCTAATAAATAGTGGAGGAAACACCATGTTATTCAGTGATTTATTTAAAGTTCAAAATATTTTAGAGTCAGGAATTGCAACCGCTTCAGGTATTACTGAGGATGCGATAGGCTCTGCAAACGGTTCGGATTTGCGTTTTTTGGCACTCCTTGTAAAAACGGGTGAAATAGCAAATCTGACAAAGTGTTATAAATTCAACTCAAAACCCAAAGAGGCGGACCGCAACAAGTTGATTGTAAGATACGCCGACGTACTGCAGTTTTTACTCAGCATCGGAAACTATCATGATTTTAACATCATCAATAGGGAAGCCTTGCAAAGCGTTGAACGTATGGATGAGCAAGCACCTCTGTTCTTAAGCATCCATGCAACGATCCATAAGTTGATGGCCTCTTTAAAAAGCGATGACTTTATGAGCGCCCTGCATCATTATATTGAATTGTTCGCAAAGATCATGAACTTAGGAGAACTATTAGGACTCACAGAAGATGACATGTTCAGCTTCTACGAGATCCATGGTCAAGCGGCTATCTATTGATCATCCGCTTGAATATACACTATCGTTTCTCACAGAAAAAAGACATCTCCCCAGATGTCTTTTTTTGTACATCTCTTTCAATGTGAATAAAAATAGTTTATTATGAACATACAGTGCAAAACAATCGAAATTATTTCAATATACTGAACGGAGGACTCTTATGAATGGTATTTTCAGAGTAAAAGCGCCAGTGAACGAACCTATCAATTCTTATGCGCCGGGAACAAAAGAAAGACTGGATCTTGAAGCTAAGTTAAATGAAATGTCAAGTGAAGTGGTGGATATACCGCTGATTATCGCAGGCAAGGAGATACGTACAGGAAACACCGCCGCTTGTGTGATGCCTCATGACCATCAGCACGTGCTGGGCCACTACCATATCGCAGGTCCAAAAGAGATTGAAATGGCGATAAAGAGCAGTCTTGAAGCAAGGGCGCAGTGGGCGTCTACCCCGTGGGAGCAAAGAGTAGCCGTCTTTTTAAAAGCGGCAGAGCTGATCGCCACCAAGTATCGTTCAACCATCAACGCAGCGACGATGCTTGCCCAAAGTAAAAATGCCTATCAGGCTGAAATTGACGCAGCGTGCGAGCTGATCGATTTTTTAAGGTTCAACGCTTCCTACGCGCAGGAAATCTACATGGAGCAACCCGCATCGACAACCGACGTATGGAATCGACTCGAGCACAGAGGTCTCGAAGGATTCATTTATGCGATTTCTCCATTCAATTTTACAGCGATTGGCGGAAACCTGCCTAGCGCTCCTGCCCTCATGGGTAATGTCGCTGTTTGGAAACCTGCAAGTGTTGCTGTCTACTCAAACTATATCGTCATGAAGATATTCATGGAGGCTGGACTTCCTGCGGGGGTGATCAATTTCATTCCAGGATCTGCAAAAGACGTGACAGACGCCTGTCTATCGCATCCCGATCTTGCGGGAATCCACTTTACAGGATCAACAGCAGTCTTCCAAAGTCTTTGGAAGACGGTAGGTGAGAACATAGCAAGCTACAAGACTTATCCTCGACTTGTCGGAGAGACAGGAGGAAAGGATTTCGTGTTCGCTCACAACACTGCTGATGTGGATGCGCTTGCTGTCGCCTTAGTCCGTGGAGCCTTCGAATATCAGGGGCAAAAGTGTTCTGCGGCATCAAGGGCATATCTACCGAAGAGTATCGCCAAGGAGATACTTGATAAGGTGAAAGTGATGCTGGACGAGATTAAAATGGGTGATGTGAGAGATTTCAAAAACTTCATCAACGCCGTAATCGACCAGAAGGCATATACGAAAATCAAACGCTATATCGATGATGCCAAACTCTCACAAGACTCAGAAGTCTTCTACGGTGGAAGCTGCGACGACTCGAAAGGGTACTTTATCGAACCGACGATCCTGCTTGCAAAGAAACCGGACTATATCACCATGTGTGAAGAAATATTCGGACCGGTCCTGACTGTCTTCGTCTACGAAGATGACATGCTGGAGGAAACACTTGAATCACTTGACACGGTATCTTCCTATGCCCTCACCGGTGCGATTTTTTCTCAAGACCGCTACATGATCAATTATCTTGAAAGAAAACTGGTAAATGCGGCCGGAAACTTCTACATCAATGACAAACCGACTGGCGCGGTTGTCGGACAACAACCCTTTGGCGGTTCTAGAGCTTCTGGAACCAATGATAAGGCAGGCAGTAAGCTTAACCTTCTTAGATGGGTCACACCTAGAACGCTAAAGGAGAACTTCAATCCTCCGACAAGCTACAGATATCCCTTTATGGACTAGAAATAAAGCATTTAAGAATCAAAAGACAAAGTTCTTCCAAGGACTTTGTCTTTTGTGTTTGAGTCTCAAACCATGCAGTCTGCTCCCAGCAGACCAATTACTGCGAGGGTTGTGATACCCTTAGTTGTGAGGTGGTCAGATGATACATTATTTATTTGGATTCTATCTGTTGTCGGTCTTTAAGGTGAAGTGGACCTACATGGGCGCAATCGTCCTATTCCTAACTTTACTGAGTCCCAAAAACCAAAAGATGCGGATTATCGTCGCAGTGCTTTTGGCGGTGCTGTTTATGGGACTAAACGGATGTGACGCATACGAAAATCTCGAATTGAATGAACGTGAGTATGGATTTATTTATCAAATCAATGGAAACAGTGCTGATTTTCATACCCTGGCGGGGGATGCTTCCTACAAGTTCAGGCTGAACAGCTATCGACTGAAAGACATGAAGGGCGGGTCCTATGTGTATTTGGATCGCCCGGCCTATAAGGTGAATGAGACAATGAACTCCGATGGATTCGACTATGGGTCCTATCTTCGTTCGAAAGGATATGACGGGTGGTTGGAATGTGAAGGAATAGTCCTTGTGGACCCAGTGGTGGAGGATGTGCTGCTCAGGAGGGTCTCTGAAGCTATACGTGTGTTTTTTGTAAGAAGAGGTGAAAATTTCAGCGGCATCACGCGAAGTCTTTATCATGCGCTGATCTTAGGAGAAGTGGGAGATGACGGTTTTTTCGTAGAAAGCAGGGAGCTGGGCTTGATGCATCTGTTTGTCATTTCGGGGTTTCATTTTGCGATAGTGACAACATTGGTCGCTGGAGCGATGAAACTGGTTTTGCATGGCAGGTACAGGCTGATTCAGTATGGAACTTTAAGCTGCTGCCTCGTGTTCTTTCTTGGAATCAACAAAGGATTTGGCAGTCAACGCGCTTTGCTGCTTCTGCTGATCTTGCATATCGTATTCATAAGCAAAAGGGTTGCGACGACGGGTCATTTGCTGATCTGCATTTGCTTTTTCTGGGGTGTCCTGAATCCCCATGTCTTTTACAATATGGGATTTCAGCTGACCATGCTAGCCTCCTGGGCGATCGCATGGACTTCGAGAAAGTCCGCTTACCTTGAAATAGGCGTTCCTACCCTGAAAGGCCTTTTGTTAAGCGCTTCAGTACTTCTTTTTACCATGCCCTTCATCTTATGGAACATGGGGTCGGGGTCGCTTGTCAGTCTATTGCTGTTACCTCTTATCACGCCCCTGGTCACGCTTATCCTTGTCCTGTTCCTACTCAATCTGGTTTTGAGCGTGCCGATAACAGAAGCGATGATAGCTTTTGCAGCCGATGGCTTGGCAAACTGGATAAAGGCTTTGGTCCTATGGTCCCATCCGCTGACTAAGCTGAATGTATCGATGGATATGACCCTGGTGCTGGCCCTGATAGTCATGATGATCGGTTTGATCGTATCCCATAGGCTTAAATTCGTAGGGTTCGGATTGGGACACAGGATGATCCTGAGCGCCTTCATATGCGGTGTGCTTGTGATGGGCAGAGTGGATTGGGGAACCGTCATAAGGACGTATGCTTTGAGCGACGGGGAGAGCTATCTGATCAAAACACCTCAAGCCACCGTAGTCTATGATGCCGGAAACGATGAGGAGCTTATAGGACTTTTAAGAAAATCCGGTGTGTGCGTGGTGGATTACCTCGTGATCAGCCATCCACATCAGGACCATATCGGACAGCTTGGAGACCTGCTCGATGCGTTTTCTGTGGGGGAAGTGATTCAGGACATAGACGGCTACCGATTGCTTGAGCTTGAAGGAATGACGATGGAACTGTTTCGGATAGAAAGTCCTGTTACGGATATGAATGACCGATCCATCTCTCTGCTGATCAATGCACCGATGGCGACGGTTCTCCTTACAGGAGACCTTGAAGAGGAAGGGATGCTCGACCTGATCGCAAGGCTTGATTGTGATGTGGATATACTAAAGGCACCCCATCACGGCAGCTATAACGGGTGTTATCAGCAGATGCTTGTACATTTTGACCCTGAATATGTGATCATCAGCGGCGGAAGGGGGAAAAGGGTGGATAAATCAAAAACAATACATGATTTAACTTCCATGAATCTGCCCTTTTATGATACCATGGTACATGGTGAACTGGTCATTCGAAGGCAGAATGACGGATTTATCATCGAGACTTTGGGAGATTAAGGGATGTCATATAAAGAGTTTTATGAAGATATAAAAAGCGAATCGTTTAAATCATTATACGTGTTCTATGGACCTGAAAAACTGTTGATTGAAAGTATGCTCGAACAGGCAAGAACAAAATGCCTTCTAGAACATGTCGCAGACTTCAACTACGTGGTCAAAGAAGCGGAAGGTATTACCTATCAGGATGCTTTTAGCATGATTGAGATGTTGCCGGTGATGGACGAGCGCAGAATTGTCGTGTTGAAGGAGCCCACATTTTTAGTCAAAGACGAATGGGGAGACAAATCCGTAAGTTCCTTCATCAAGTACCACGAAAACAATCAACAAATCATGACGATACTCGTGATGAGCGGTATCGACAAGCGTAAAAAAGCCTTTAAGGACATCGCAAAGATCGGAAAACTTGTACATTTCGACCACCTGGATGAGAGAGAATTGTTCAAGTGGATCAAGCAGGAGGCGAAAAAAGGCGGGAAGACCATCAGCGACAGCGCATGCCACGTTTTTGTAGACCGGACAGGGTATTTGAACAAAGAGACCGAAATGGACCTGTACGGTCTCTTGGGCCTGATCAAGACGCTGATGCACGGAACGTCTTCGGATGAGATTACAAAAGAACAGGTGATCAGCGCCCTTAAGCTTTCGGTGGACGCCAATATCTTCGTGATGGTGGACAGTCTGTTCGAAGGACGGGCAAAGGTCGCCTTCAATCAGCTGTATGCCCTTGTCGAAGGTGGAGAAGCTGCGATCAAGATCATGTTTATGATTCAAAGACATATCAGACAGCTCTTGAAAGTGAAACTGCTTGCCAAAGAAGGGTTTTCTGCAAAAGCGATTTCGGATACGCTGGGCTTAAAACCTTTTGTGGTGAAGAAAAGCCTGAACCAGGTGTCGAGACTTTCGGTGGAGAGTTTGAGAAACATGCTTTTTGATGCGCAAAGGGCCGATGCGAACATGAAGTCCAGTCTGGACCCTCAGACGGTGCTTGAGACGTTGATGACGAGGATTTTGAGTCGGTAGGGGGTAGTTTTGATTGGTGATTGAGGATTAGAAGATAGGAAGATTGGGAGAAGGGTCCTCACCGGGTGGTGGGGATTTTTGTTTTTTGGGGGCAAAAATGAGTTTAAGCCCATCTGTGGGGGATGAGCTTGGGGTGGGGTGTGAACTTGATTTAAGAGATTTGTCTCTGCGGGTCCTTGCCCGTGAACCAAATACGTTCACTTCCGCAAGTCACGAACGGACTAATAGCCTCCGTGAACAAAAGACGTTCACTTTCAGGCCTGCGAACAAAGTACGTTCGCAGTAAAAAACACATCAACAAGTTGATGTGTTAGTAGACACGTATTAGGGAATATCTTTACATTAACCTAAAGCGTTAACGCGTTTTGCTAATCTTGAAACCAATCTAGAGGCTGTTGCCTTATGGATTGTTCCTTTTGTAGCAGTCATGCTAATTGTTTTAGTAGCTTTTTGTAGACGCTCAGCAGCCAAAGCTTTGTCTCCAGATTCTACCGCTTCATTAACACGTTTGATTGCTGTTCTCATTGCTGACTTTCTAGATTTGTTTCTAGCAGTCTTAGTAGCGATAACAGAAATTCTTTTCTTTGCAGATTTGATATTTGCCACAATTACACCTCCCTTACAGGTTGACTAACAAAAGTATTCTACCACGCCTTACACATCAAAGCAAGTAAAATATAGTAGTTTTCAAATACATTTTGCGCACTTTCATTAGAGTATCACAAAAAAGGTATCATGTCATTAATTTTCGTGGTATAATTTGATGTAATTTTGGAGAAATCAAAAACATGAAATTAAATGTATAGATAAAGGAGTGCGTGTTATGTCTAAGAGACAAGAACACATTCGCAATTTTAGTATCATTGCTCATATCGACCACGGTAAGTCGACCCTTGCGGATCGACTGATCGAAACGACCGGTATGCTCACAAAACGTGAGATGAAAGAGCAAATCCTTGACAGTATGGATCTAGAGCGCGAACGTGGTATCACAATTAAATTGCAATCATCAAGGCTTGTGTATCAAGCGAAAAACGGCGAGGAATATATTCTGAATCTGATAGATACTCCTGGCCATGTAGACTTTACCTATGAGGTATCAAGAAGCCTTAAGGCCTGCGAAGGTGCTATTCTTGTAGTTGACGCCACACAGGGCGTCGAAGCGCAGACGCTTGCAAACGTGTATCTGGCTTTAGAGCAAGACCTAGAGATCATTCCAGTGCTTAACAAGATCGACCTGCCGAGCTCAAGGCCGGAAGAGGTCATCCAGGAAATTGAAGATATCGTAGGCATCGTCGCAGAAGACGCGCCGCAGATCTCAGCGAAAAACAGCATCAATATCGACAGCGTGTTAGAAGCGATCGTCGAAAGGGTTCCGCCTCCGTCAGGTGACGAGGACGGTCCGCTAAAAGCGCTTATCTTCGACTCGTATTACGATTCGTACAAGGGTGCGGTCGCTTATGTCAGAGTCCTTGACGGTTCGATCAAAAAAGGCGACTGGATCAAGATGATGGCTAAGAATGTAAGCTATGAAGTGACAGAAGTCGGTATCTTCACACCGGCCATGATTCCTACTAAAATACTGCAAGCCGGCGATGTTGGATATATCACAGCGAGTATCAAGAATGTTAAGGACTGCACTGTCGGTGATACGATCACCTATAGGGACAATCCTACAGCAGAGGCGCTTCCTGGCTACAAACCGGCGACGCCGATGGTATTCTGCGGTATTTACCCTGCTGAGGGTCAGGATTTTGAAGTGATCAGGGACGCTCTTGAGAAGCTACAACTGAACGATGCGGCGCTTACTTTCGAACCGGAGACGTCCGTGGCCCTTGGTTTCGGTTTCAGATGCGGCTTCCTAGGGCTCCTGCATATGGAAATCATTCAGGAAAGACTGGACAGGGAGTTCGGTCTCGATCTTATATCGTCAGCTCCTAGTGTAATCTACCGGGTGACAAAAACAAGCGGCGAAGTGGTTATGGTTCAGAATCCGTCCAATCTTCCGCCTACAAGCGAGATACTCACGAATGAGGAGCCTATTGTCACCTGTGACATCATGGTGCCAAAAGACTATGTCGGTTCGGTGATGGAACTTTGTCAGAACAGACGTGGCGTGATGCTCGAGATGGAATACCTTGATGAAAGACGCGTGCAGCTTCACTACGAAATGCCACTTAATGAAGTTATCTATGACTTCTTTGACGCGCTTAAGTCAAAGACGCGCGGTTACGGATCGCTTGATTATGAGTTTAAGGAATACAGGGTTTCTGATCTCGTCAGAATGGATATCCTCCTTAATAAGGAAATGGTCGATGCCTTCTCGCTGATCGTTCACGAATCTTCTGCTTATGCACGTGGAAGAAAAATTTGTGAACGACTCAAGGAAGAGATTCCAAGACAGATGTTCACGATTCCTATCCAGGCGACAATCGGTACAAAGGTCATCGCCAGAGAAACGATCAACGCGCTTAGAAAAGACGTACTTGCCAAGTGTTATGGCGGTGATATCTCGCGTAAGAAAAAATTATTGGAAAAGCAAAAAGAGGGTAAGAAGCGTATGAGACAAATGGGTAATGTAGAAGTCCCACAACACGCTTTCTTAGCAGTTCTTAAGTTTGACGATAGCAAGTAGTGTTTGATAGGACGACTCAGTTGAATAGATTGAGTCGTCTTTTTTTATAAAAGGAGGTAGCCATGTCCCATCTTTATCTACATATACCGTTCTGTGAACATCGGTGCGGCTATTGTGATTTTGTGTCTTCAGAAGATCTTAGCTTTGTGGACGTGTATGTGTCCGCCCTAATAAAAGAAATTGGTCTTTTACATAAGAAGCATCCTACCCCCTTGAAAACGGTCTATTTTGGCGGTGGGACGCCGTCGATCCTATCGGCGATACACTTTGAACGGATTATCTCCAAGATAAAATCCACCTTTGGACTGCCTAGTGAGGAGTTCACGGTAGAGGTGAATCCTGAGAGTGTATCCAAAGAGAAAATGACAGCGCTTGTAAGGCTTGGGGTGAATAGGGTCAGCATGGGAATGCAAGCCAAGCAGACAAGGCTGCTTGAGGTTCTAGAGAGAAGGGCGACCTTTGAAACCGTCGTAGACGCATACGGTCTGATCAGGTCTTCGGGGATAAAAAACATCAGCCTGGATCTGATCTACGGAATACCTGGCCAGACGCTAGATGATGTTGAGGAAAGCCTCCAGGCGATCATCGAGCTAAGTCCGGAGCATGTCTCGACCTATGCTCTGAAAGTAGAGCCTGAAACACCCATGGCAAGAGAACTTGAGAAAGGCCTGATCAGCATGCTTGATGACGATACCTATGCTGATCAGCTGGATCTAATCATAGAAACACTTGAAAATAAGGGGTATGTCCGCTATGAGATATCAAACTTTTCAAAACCTTCTTATGAAAGTAAGCATAACATGTCATACTGGCGTGGTGTGACGACTCTCGGGGTAGGGATGGGAGCGGTCTATCTTTTAGGAAACGAACGGGTGGAGAACATCAAAACAATGGGGACCTACCTTAATATGCTGGATGACAATAAGCTTCCCATAGACAACAAGGTTATTCTAGACGCCGAGGAGCGTCTTTATGAAGCCCTTCTTTTAGGTTTCAGGCTCAAGGAAGGAATCGACACAAGTTTGATTGGAGAGCGTTTTGATGTCGATTTTGAAGAGGTGTACGCGGAATGGGCACGAAAGTACATAGGATACGGTCTGCTTGAGAAGACTGACCGTGGCTACAGGTTGACCAATCAGGGCATGAATATAGCCAACGTGCTCCTTATGGAGCTGTGATGTACACAAAAAGTTCATATTCAATTTTTCGCAGAAGTCTTGACATGATTTTGAGATGGTAGTATATTTATTACAAAGATATTAGCACTCTTAAAAGTCGAGTGCTAACAAAGCGAGGTAGCTATGCAACTAGGTGATCGGAAGCTTCGAATTTTAAAGGTCATCATCGATGACTATATAAATACCGCCCAACCGGTTGGTTCCCGTACCATCTCCAAGAAACCTTCCATTACGGTAAGTTCGGCCACTATTAGAAACGAAATGGCCGATTTGGAGGAACTGGGTTATCTGATGCAGCCCCATACGTCTGCAGGAAGGATACCGTCCGATCTTGGGTACAGACTCTATGTCGATCTGATTGAAGGATCCTTTGAACTGGGACATGAGCAAAAAGGGCTGATTCAGTCGATGCTTGCCTCAAGCATCATCGAAATTGAAGATGTCATTTTGCACGCGCTCTCCCTTCTGTCCAAAATGACAGGTCTGACCACTGTGATCAGCATGCCTCTCTTTAAAAAGAGCCGACTGAAGAACATGAAACTGATCAAGGTCAACGAAAGCAAAGTGTTGATGATCATGGTTTCGGATACGGGAGTGGTGAAAAGCATCACCCTCGGAATCAAGGACCTGAATCAAGAGGTGCTTGACCTGATCGCCGACTGTCTCCTTATGAGGTTTGTGGATACGGCAATCGAATCCATCAATCTGAAACAGATCTATGCGATCAAGCCCGAGCTTGGATCCTATTCGGGGGTCATCGATTATCTGATGCCCATACTGAGGGATTCGCTTAGAGAAATCGAGGACTTCGAGGTTTATGTGGATGGTGTGAACAACGTCTTCAGGCTTCCTGAGTTCAACGATATCGACAGGGCAAAAAAATTCTTGGATCTGATGGGGGATAAGAAACTGATTTACCGTGCCCTTGAAGACGCATCGGATGAGATGCTTGTCAAAATCGGACACGAGAATGAAATTGAGGAACTACAGCAATTAACTGTTATTGCTGCACCATATAAATTTAATGGAAAGAACGACGGTCGTATCGGAATCATCGGTCCGACCCGGATGAACTACGATTACGTGATGTCTACGATACAGTATATCGCGGACACGCTATCCAACATCTTTTCAGGAATTAATCTTTAGGAGGATTTAAAATGGCCCGTAACAAAGAGACGGACGTGAAGGATACGATTGCTGAAGAAGCGATTGAGGATATCATTCATGCGCAAGAAGAGGAAATTTTAGCAGAAGCCAAGGCGGAAGCTAAGGAAGATATCGGCAATGAAACGGCGATGTCTGAAGTGGTGAAGGAGATGGAGCAAAGGTTCTTAAGACTTTCTGCTGATTTCACCAACTACAAAAAAAGAAGCGAGAAGGAAAAGTCCGACATCTACAGAAATGCCAACGAGAAACTGATGGCAGAGCTTTTGCCGGTAATCGACAATTTTGAAAGGGCGCTTGATCATTCAGAGGAAAGTTCCAAAGAGGCGTTCGTTGACGGTGTCACGATGATTCTTAGAAACTTCATGGACGTACTTGCCAAAGAGGGCCTTAAGGAAGTAGAGGCTGAGGGAGCTCCATTCGATCCCAACAGCCATCACGCAGTGATTTCAGAAGCCTCGCAAGATCACGATAGCGATACGGTAATCGCTGTACTGCAAAAGGGATATAAACTTAACGACAAAGTCATCAGACCGGCTATGGTCAAAGTGGCTCAATAACAAATAAAATTCTAGGAGGAATCTATAATGGGTAAAGTAATTGGTATTGACTTAGGAACAACAAATTCATGTGTATCTGTACTTGAGGGTGGCGAACCGGTAGTAATCCCTAACGCAGAAGGTAACAGAACGACTCCATCAATCGTAGCTTTTGCTAAAAACGGCGAAAGACTTGTCGGTGAGACAGCTAAAAGACAAGCGATCACTAATCCGGAAAGAACAATCAGCTCGATCAAGCGTGAAATGGGTCATGACCACAAAATCGACATCGACGGTACGATCCATACACCACAGGATATCTCAGCGATGATCCTTACAAAACTTAAGCAAGATGCTGAAAGCTACCTTGGTGAGAAGGTTACAGAAGCTGTAATCACAGTTCCGGCATACTTCTCGGATTCACAAAGACAAGCGACTAAAGACGCTGGACGTATCGCTGGTCTTGAAGTTAAGCGTATCATAAACGAGCCTACCGCGGCATCGCTTTCTTACGGTCTTGACAAGACAGACCACCAACAAAAAATCATGGTTTACGATTTAGGTGGTGGTACGTTCGACGTATCGATTCTAGAGATCGGTGATGGCGTATTCGAAGTTCTTGCTACAAACGGCAACAACCACCTAGGTGGAGACGACTTTGATAAGATGTTGATCGACTTTTTGGCGGACTCATTCAAAAACGAACACAACGTAGACTTGAGAAACGATAAGATGAGTCTTCAAAGACTTAAGGAAGCTGCTGAAAAAGCGAAGAAAGAACTTTCTTCTACAAATATTACAAACGTGAACCTACCGTTCATCACAGCGACAGCAGAAGGTCCGCTTCATCTTAACATCGATGTGACACGCGCGAAATTCGAGAGCTTGACTGCCAACCTTGTCAAGTCGACAATGGATCCGATGAGAAAAGCACTTTCAGATGCGGGTCTTTCGTCAAGCGATCTTGACCAAGTTATCCTAGTAGGTGGTTCTACAAGAATTCCTGCGGTTCAAGCGGCTGTTAAGGAAATCACGGGTAAAGATCCGCACAAGGGTATCAATCCGGACGAGTGTGTGGCAGTAGGTGCTGCGATTCAAGCGGGTGTCTTGACTGGTGAAGTTAAAGACGTATTACTTCTTGATGTTACTCCACTTTCACTTGGTATTGAAACATTAGGTGGCGTATTCACAAAACTGATCGAAAGAAATACAACAATTCCTACTAAAAAGAGCCAGATTTTCTCAACTGCGGCTGATAACCAAACAGCGGTTGACGTTCACGTACTACAAGGTGAAAGATCGATGGCTTCAGACAATATCACTCTTGGTCGTTTCCAGCTTGACGGTATCCCGCCAGCAAGAAGAGGAGTGCCACAAGTTGAAGTTACTTTCGACATCGATGCCAACGGTATCGTTAACGTAAGTGCTAAAGACATGGGTACAGGCAAGGTTCAACATATCACAATCACAGCTTCTACAAACCTTTCTGACGATGAAATCAAGGCAAAAGTCGAAGAAGGCGAAAAATTCCGTGAGGAAGATGAGAAGCGTAAGAAACTGATCGATGTGAAAAACGAGTCTGAGTCTTTGATGTACGAAATCGAAAAATCACTGGATGAACTAAAAGAAGATGTTACAGAAGAAGAAAAAACTGCTGTAAATGAAAAAGTTGAAGCGCTTAAAAAGGCGATTGAAACAAATACGCTTGAAGCGATCGAAGAAGCGAAAAAACAACTTTCTGAAGCGTTCCAACCAATCGCACAAAAGGTGTATGCGAAAGCACAAGCTGAGCAAGGCGCTACTGGTCAAGGTCCTTCAGAAGGCGCAGCTCCTGCTGATGATGTAGTTGATGCCGACTATGAGGTTGTAGACGAAGACTAATCGTAGTATGATAATGAGAAACACCCCGTCATTAAACTTGGTGGGGTGTTTCAAAATGTTACCTCTTGGAAGAAAATTACTGACAATTTAGGAAAGGCGGAGTTTTTAGTGAGCAATAAAAAAGATTTTTATGAGGTGCTTGGTGTCGACCGTAGTGCGGACGATGCTACGCTAAAAAAAGCTTACAGAAAACTTGCGATGAAATATCACCCAGATAGAAATCCTGATAACGCTGAAGCAGAAGCGAAGTTCAAAGAAGCGAATGAAGCTTATGAAATTCTTTCAGATGCTAGTAAGAGACAACGGTATGATCAATTCGGGCATGCTGGTGTGGATCCAAGCTATGGCGGAGGCGGCGGCGGCCAGTACTCCGGATTTGGTGGATTCGATGGATTCGACGATATTTTAAGTGAGTTCTTTGGTGGCGGAGGCGGATTTGGCGGTCAGACACGTAACAGACCTACAAAAGGCCAAAACACAAAAGTTCAGCTCGATCTGACTTTTGAAGAAGCTGTTTTTGGAACAGACAAGGAAATTGAATACCTAAGAACGGAAGACTGTACTACTTGTAACGGTAAAGGCGCCGAACCAGGTACAAAGACGCACACTTGTTCAAAATGCGGTGGAGAAGGCGTGCTGAAGTTTAGACAGCGTTCTCTATTTGGTGAGCAGATCACAACGAGAGCTTGTGATCAGTGTAAAGGTACCGGAGAGACGTTCGAACAAGCCTGCCATACCTGCAAAGGTCATGGTATTGTAAAAAAACGTAAGAAAATGAAAGTGACGATACCTGCCGGAGTTGACGAGGGTCAGGTGATGACGCTTCAGCAAGAAGGCAATTTGGGTACAAAAGGTGGTCCAAGGGGTGACGTTTACGTTTATATGCGTGTTCAACCCCACAACATCTTCAAGCGTGAAGGTAACGACATCATCTGTGAAATGCCGATCACATTCATTCAGGCTGCACTTGGTGATGAGCTTATCGTGCCTACTCTTGACGGAAAAGTGAAATATCCGATGAAAGAGGGCACACAGTCCGGTACGGTCTTTAGACTGAAAAACAAGGGTGTTCCTGTGCTTAACGGTTATGGAAGAGGCGATCAGTACGTGAAAGTGACGATTGAAACTCCAACCAATCTGAACGATAAGCAAAAGAAACTGCTTAAGGAATTCGGTGAATCGATCGGTCAGGATGCCTATTCACAGCAAAAAGGTTTTTTTGATAAAGTAAAAGAATTGTTCTCCTAGAAAACTGCGCCTAGCGCAGTTTTTTTTCGTGTGAGGATTAGCATCAATTAATACTACACCAATGATGGATAAAGGGCTATAATAGAACCATGGGGGTGGTATTATGCAAGAAATCATCAATCGAAGTGCTGTGATCGAAAGACTTAGAAAAAGTCGTCCGGTGCCTCTAAACGTGATAGGCATTTTGGAAAACACCGACAATAAGGGGTATGAGGATTCTCAGACAGGTACTGTCTGGGTGGAGAACAAGTACTTCAATTATATAACAGGCGATGCGTGTCTGATCAAGGAGCACCTGGAGAACATGCCGGATGGATTCTACGGCTTTTCAGGGGTGCGGGGTCCGCTTGCCAAAGAGCTGTATAAGGATTATTTTTTACACTGGTTGGAGCCTACGGACCGTTATGTCTGCAAGAACCATCAGCATATGGAATCCTTTCCATATGAGATGGTCGACATAGGGATGGAGGAAGCGCTAGGGATCAACGATCGGTATGAATATAAGAACGAGGATTCGTTAGAGCGTATCCGAAGCGCGATCAGTGAGAGACCTACTTCCGGTATTTATATCGAAGGTGAGCTGGCGAGCTACTGCCTTGTCCACGAAGACAACTCGATAGGTTACATGTATACGCTGGAGAAGCACAGACATAAGGGGTTGGGATATTGGGTGACGCTCGATCTATTGAACAAGATGACAAAGCTTGGCACTACCTCTTTTGTAGAGATTACGGGATTCAACTACAAATCACAGGGGCTTGCTAAAAAAACCGGCTTTGAAAAAGATCTTTATACTCCGTGGTTCGGCATCATAAAAGGTGAACCCCAAGACCTGATTGAGTGGGGTAAAACCCTCAAAGGTAAAAAAATGTTCATTACACTCGCGCAGCTTCGGTACAATACGGATCAGGAGTGTGTCGTGGATGAGGTGAGAATAGAAAAGAAAGACCGGCAGGAACGCTATCACTTTGTAGGAAAAGAAAATAGTTATGCGACAATTCTAATAAATAGTGAAGAAGCCGATGAAGATGACGATACATATATTGTACAGATTGATGAAACTCAAGGTTTCAGTACACAAGATATACTAATTGGCTTAGCTAAACATATGACGTATCATCAAGCCGGGCTGATTGTCGATTACGATGAACAGGCCGCAACCGTTCTTGGTTGTTTAGCCATCGGATAGGTTTGACAGGGGGATTAGAATGAAATGTCCATTTTGTAGCGATGACGATTCAAAGGTAATTGATTCAAGACCAACTGATGATGGTCACGCAATCCGCAGAAGACGTGAGTGCGGCGCTTGTAAAAATAGATTCACTACATATGAAAAAGTCGAAGAGGTGCCGCTTGTTGTTGTAAAAAAAGACGGCAACAGAGAAGCCTTCAATAGAAGCAAGATCATGAACGGAATCATCAGGGCTTGTGAAAAAAGACCCATTACCCTAGATGAGATGGAACAGATCTGTGAGTCGATTGAGAAACACCTTAATAATTCCATGGTCAAGGAAATCGAGACACAAGTCATCGGAGAGCACATCATGGAAGCCCTAAAAGGGCTGGATGAGGTGGCCTATGTCAGGTTTGCGTCGGTCTACCGTCAGTTTAAGGATATCAACACCTTTGTAGATGAGCTCACCAAGCTCATGAAAGAAAAGAGAACACCATGATGATTACTCCTTTTGGAGAGGAACCACTTATGCTAATCGAATATGCTACATTTCTTAAGCCTTCCAATGTGAAGGCTTATTTTTCGACGAGAATCGGCGGAGTCAGCAAGGCTCCCTTTGAGTCACTCAACTTTGGAAGGGCCACCTCTGATGAACCTGGAAATATCGATGAGAACTATCAGAGACTCTACCGGGCTGTTAAGGGAAGAAGAAGGCACTTGTATGCCAACCAGGTGCATGGTACGGAGATCTATGTCGACAGGGGCATCGAATCGGGTTCAGTAGGCGACTTTGACGCGATTATAAGCAGCTACAGCGACGCTTTCATCACGACCTACCATGCGGACTGCTATCCGGTCTACTTTGCAAGCGCCAGAAACGGAGTGTTCGGTCTAGCCCATGCTGGATGGAAAGGCGTGTACGGCGAACTCGTAAAGAAGGTCTATATGAAGATGAAAGAAATCTGCGATAAGGACCTGTCGGATCTTATGGTGGTAGTCGGTCCGGGTATCTGCGTAGAACACTACGAGGTAGGAGAATCGCTCGCGGCTGACTTTAGGGATAAATTTTCAACCTCTGTGGTTCTTAGTAAAGATGGACGATACTTTTTAAATTTGAAGGAATGCATTGTCCACACCCTTGCCGAGGTGGGTATAAGTGATGAAAAGATCAAGGTGAGCGGTGCGTGTACTTACGAGAAAAGCGACCTGTTCTATTCCTTTAGAAGAGACGGCGCGGATGCCGGAAGGATGCTTGCTGTGATAACTGCTGGCGGCTGATGTTGGTGTTGACGAATGACTGCGGGTAAGATATGATGATATGAGCTATGTCTGTATATGATTTGGAGAGGTGGAGAAGGCATGAATAATAAAATAAAAAGTGTCGATCCAGGAAGTGTCGCCGAGGAGATGGGAATAGAATCCGGAGACCTGTTGATTGAAATCAACGGCAAACCCATTGTCGATGTGATGGATTTTCTATACTTTATGGATGATGATGAAATCGTCATCGTCGTTCAAAAACCTGATGGCGAGCAGTGGGAACTTGAAATAGAAAAGGAATACGATGAAGTACTGGGCCTCAATTTTGAAAAACCCATATTGGATGAAGCGAAACGGTGCACGAACCAATGTGTCTTCTGTTTTATCGACCAGTTGCCAGAGGGAATGAGAGAAACCCTCTATTTTAAAGACGACGACTCGAGGTTGTCATTCTTAATGGGGAATTTCGTCACACTTACCAATATGAACGACGCCACGTTCCAGCGTATCATCGATTATCATGTGAGTCCGATCAATATTTCTGTGCATACGGTAGATCCTGAGCTAAGAATGAAGATGCTCGGAAACCGACATGCCGGTAAGGTCGCAGAGCGCCTCAAGGCCTTGGCGGAGGCTGGGATTGAAATGAACGGACAGGTGGTCTTATGTCCAGGTTTCAACGACGGCAAGTATTTGGACGAGACGATCGACTTCTTAAGCGGACTTTACCCGCACATGAATTCGATGGCGATTGTTCCCATAGGACTTACAAAGTTCAGAGATAATCTTCCCGACATGCAAGGGGTAGATGAAAAAAAAGCTCAAGAGATCATCGACCAGGTTTCGGTGTGGCAGTCGAGACTGCTAGAAAAATTTGACACCAGATTTGTTTTTGCCGCCGATGAGTTTTTCCTACTTGCGAAAAGAGCTATACCCGTAGCCGACTATTATGAAGGCTATGTACAAATAGAAAACGGCGTTGGTCTGATCCGTCAATTTGAAGACGAAGCATTGGACGCGATTCATAACTTTAGTGGAGAGGTTTTTCAACATGCTGTGACAATCGGCACCTCAGTGGGTGCAAGCGGCATGATGAACAGAATCGAAAACGCAATCAAGAATAAATTTCCTGAAGTCGATCTTAAAGTAGAGGTCATCGAGAATCATTTCTTCGGTGAGAAAATTACGGTATCGGGGCTGTTGACAGCTAAAGATATCATCGATCAGCTAAGGGGTGAAATGGACGGCAGAAGATTGTTGCTGCCGGAAAGTGTGGTTAATTCTGATGGGCTCTTGCTCGATGACTTAACGCCTGAGGACATTTCAAATGCTCTTGCAAGTCCTGTAAGCATACTCAAAGTATCGGGATTTGCATTTATTGATGCAGTATTAGGAGGCATAGTATGAGAAAACCAATCGTAGCGGTCGTAGGTAGGCCCAATGTTGGAAAATCAACGTTTTTTAATCGAATTTCTGGAAAAAGAATTTCGATCGTAGAAGATACACCGGGTGTGACAAGAGATAGGGTCTATACGGATGTGAACTGGCTGAAATACAATTTCACAATGATCGATACTGGCGGAATCGAGCCGGATTCTGACGATATCATCCTTTCTCAGATGAGACAACAGGCCCTGCTTGCTGTCGACGCTGCGGACGTCATCCTGTTCATGATCGACGGTCGTGCGGATCTGACAAGTGCTGATGAGGACGTCGCAGAGATACTCAGAAGAAGCCATAAGCCGGTGATTCTTGTCGCCAATAAGATCGATACGGCAAGAATGCCAGAACATTTTTATGATTATTACACACTTGGAATGGGCGAACCGATCGCAATCTCTTCAGTAAACGGACTGAATCTGGGTGATTTGCTGGATGAGATCGTAAGCCACTTTAAGGATATCGTCATTGAAGATTACGATGAGGATACGACTAAAGTCGCTGTCATCGGAAAGCCAAACGCAGGTAAGTCGTCGCTTGTCAACAACCTGCTTGGCGAGGAACGGGTGATCGTAAGTGAGATCGCAGGTACGACTCGTGAAGCGATCGATACTCCCTTCCAGCTTAACGACAAGGATTATGTGCTGATCGACACGGCAGGACTAAGAAGAAAGTCAAGAATCGATGAGAACGTTGAAAAGTACAGTATGTTCAGAGCGCTTACGGCGATTGAACGCGCGGATGTATGCGTGCTGATGATCGATGCAGTGGAAGGTGTTACAGAGCAGGATAAGAAAGTCGCAGGCTACGCACATGAAGCGGGCAAAGCGACAATCATTCTAGTGAATAAATGGGATCTGATTGAAAAGAACACGAAAACCTATCAGGAGTATACGAAGATCGTACGTAACGAACTTTCCTTCATGCAGTACGCTCCGATCGAGTTCGTGTCCGTCAAATCAGGACAAAGGCTGACACGCGTCATGGAAATGGTTGACTATGTAAACAACCAGGCGGCGCTTAGAGTGCCTACAGGAACTCTGAACGATGTCATCTCAGAAGCGATCCTTATGCATCAGCCACCATCAGACAAGGGTAAGCGACTCAAGATCTACTACATGACTCAGATCGGCGTAAAACCGCCTACATTTGTCTTGTTCATCAACGATGAGGAGCTTGCGCACTTCTCCTATATAAGATATCTTGAGAACCATATCAGAAAGAACTTTAACTTTGACGGTACGCCAATCATCATCAAGACTCGTGAAAAGAAACAGTGAGGCAAATCATGAAAACAGTCGGTATTTTAGGAGCTGGTAGTTGGGCAACTGCAATAGCTAGAATTCTCCTCGATAACGGTCACACTGTGATCATGTGGGGACGGAACAAGGAACATATGGACACCCTTAAAAAAACTGGAATCAACGAAAGGTATATGCCCGGACATCTTCTTGATGGAAATATCACCTTTACAAGTGTGATTGAAGAAGCTACAAGGGACGTTGATTATCTTGTCAACACCATACCTACTCAAGGGATAAGAAGTGCGATCGAAGCTGTACCTTTCATCAATCCCGAAACGGTGATCATCAATGTCTCAAAGGGTCTTGAAATAGATACGCTAAAGCCGATCAGCAAAATATTCGAGGAGTTTTATCCTACTCATACCTACGCTGTGCTGTCCGGTCCGTCTCATGCTGAAGAAGTCGTCAAGCAGATGCCGACAACCTTGGTCGCCGCTTGTAGGATCCGTGAAGTCAGCGAAGCGGTTCAGGATCTGTTTATGACTCCCTATATCAGAGTATACGCCCATCCGGATGTGATCGGCGTTGAAATCAGCAGCGCCCTTAAGAATATTATCGCAGTCGCTGCAGGTATCTGCGACGGACTCGGTTATGGAGACAATGCCAATGCGGCACTGATCACCAGGGGTATCGCAGAAATCAAAAGGCTAGGACTTGCGATGGGAGCGATGGCTCAGACCTTTGACGGACTCGCAGGAATCGGTGATCTGATCGTCACCTGTACGAGCATGCATTCGAGAAATCGACGATGCGGTATGAAGATCGGACAAGGTATGAAACTGAAGGAAGCCATCGAATCGATTGGAATGGCTGTAGAAGGCGCCTATACCATTAAGGCCGCTTACAAACTGATGTCGATCTATCATGTCGAAATGCCGATTGTGGAGCAACTTTACAAAGTGCTTTACGAAGATGCGGATCCGGTTGAAGCGACAAAAATGCTGATGCTGAGAGCGAAGAAACATGAAATCGACGATTTGATATCAGAAGACATGTGGCATTAACAGTCAGCTTTATTTTTTACCGAATTTGAGATATAATATAACCCAAGATGAGAGTCTTGGGTTTTTGATTTTCTATGCAAGTGAAGATTGGAGTACATGATGGATATTCTAGTTGCAATTGTCATCACGCTGCTGGCAATAAGCATATTCGGTTATATTTTTTCGATAATGAAGGAAAAACAAGACCTGATGCAGCATCGTGTGGTTATAAAGAGCGAGAAAGTGACACAGCGCATCCTGGATGATTTGGATATGAAAATGTTCAAGCTAGGCAAGTTCAAGTTGTTTGTAGGAGATGTGATACGTGTGAAGCTAAAAAACAAACAACGTATCAAAGGCATCCTCTTAGGCGCCAAAAGAAAAAGCAATGCGCTTTGGCTGGTGACGCCTGATGACGAAATTATCGAGTTGAATGTGAAAACTATAGAGAAACTAAGCATAATTTCTAAATACGGCAGATTATTCTGACCGTATTTTAAGGTTTTTGAAAATGACAATAAAAAATCGATGTAGAGATAATGGTGTGTGATGGCTAAACGTAAAAAAAAGTTAAATAAAGGTAAATTCATGAGTCGCTTGCTCATGACGGCTATTTTCGCATATATCGCATATAGCCTGATATTCAGCATGTTTAAGCCGCCTTCTGAACTGATTCAGCTGGTATTTGAGAACGTTCCTATAGAATCGAGTCACAGAGCGGTCATCATCAGATCGGAGCAGATCGTGAACAGTCCCACAAGCGGTACTTTTACTGCGGATCTGGGTGATGGGGACAGGGTTAAAAATGGAGAGACGATCGGAAGAATCACGGTTTCTGACGTCGAACCGCTCGCTGAGCAGGTTCAGGCCATTGAAAGCACGGTCGTACTCGTCGATATCCATACGCTTAAGAGCGAAGCGGATAAGATGTATGCTGAGCTTGTTGAAGCGTTAAAATCAAAGGCTTTCATAGAGGCGAGCGCTCTACAGAGAGAACTTTCCTTCAAATTGGACCGCATTCAAAAGGCGATCGACAATGAGAGTAAAAGCGCATTTGAACTGAAAGAGGCCATGGTTTCAGGTACCAGTAAGGTTGATGCCAAGGTGGGAGATATCCTGCCGATCAGAACGCGGTCTTCGGGGCTGATCTCCTACTATATCGATGGGCAGGAAGCCCAGCTGACGTATGATAACCGGTATCAGATCGCATTCGACCAACTGTTCGAAAAAACCTTGACTGCCACAAACACGGCTATCGGACCTGTTAGGTTCGGGACACCGCTTTTCAAGATAGTGAACACGGCTTCATGGTATATCGCCTGTGAGGTGAGACTTGAGGATTTTGAACTCTATGGACTAAAATCCAAAGTCACAGTCACACTTCAAGGAGAAAGACTTGAAGGGGTCATTGAAGACGTTTTCGAATCCGAGGGCGCTGGAGTACTGATGATAAAAATGTCGCAGCAGTCCAGCAGCATGCACAATTCAAGAACTGTTCAGGTCAACATCAAGCGTGATGAGGTCAAAGGACTGAAAGTTCCTAAAGATGCCCTTGTGAACCGAAATGGGTTTCAGGGGGTCTTAAGAGTGGATGTTGATCGAAATACATCCTTTGTGCCAGTTGAAATCATTGACGAGGTCGGTGACGATGTGATCGTGCAGGATAGAAGGTTCAGCTATAAAAATGAGGATGGCGACATAGTGGCAATGAATACGGTAAGGCATGGAGACCAAATTGTCAGAACGGCAAACAAGTATAGAGAAGGTGAAAAAATTGACTAAGGAACATTCAAACGAGTTTATAGGTCTTAACTTAAATACAATCAATGAGCGGATCCTCAAAGCTTGTGAGCGGTCGGGAAGAAGCATCAAGGACATTCAACTGGTCGGAGTTTCCAAAACGATCGAACCTGACCTGGTCAATGAATCCATAAGGCTTGGAATCACAATGATCGGGGAGAGCAAGCCACAGGAAATCAAACGCAAGTACGACCTGATCGAGGGTGATGTCGCCTGGCATATGATCGGTAGCCTGCAGACGAACAAGGTGAAGATGATCATCGACAAGGTGGACCTGATACATACGCTCGATAGGGAAAGACTTGCTGACGAGCTTGAAAGGCGCGCGGGTGAAGCAGGAAAGGTCATTCATGCCCTGATACAAATCAACATCGGTGATGAAGGTCAAAAAAGCGGTGTCGCCGTAGAAGAGGTGGAATCGCTGATAAGGCATATCTCAACCTGTGAACACATTCAAATTGACGGTCTGATGGCGATCGCGCCCTATTTTGAATCCCCTGAGGCTGTAAGACCATTTTTCAAGAAAATGAAAAGCATTTTTGAAGATGTGAAGAAATTCGAGTATAATAATGTTAATATGTCGATATTATCTATGGGGATGACCCATGATTTTGAAGTGGCGATAGAAGAAGGTGCGACAATGGTACGTGTTGGTACTGGTATATACGGCAAAAGGAATTATTAAGGGGGATTCAAATGGCTAAGTCATTCGGTGAAAAGTTAAAGTATTTCTGGGGATTTGAAGGCGAAGAGGACGATGTGATGGAAGCGACTTCCGATCAGTCGGAAAATTCTTTAAGCTACAACAGCTATAGCCCATCATCATCTCAACAACCTGTTTATCCTGTTCAGTCAAAAAACAAAGTGCTCAATATCCATAACAACGCATCCATGAAGATCGAGGTCTTTCAACCGAAGGTATTCAATGAAGCGGTGGAAATCGTGGACTGCCTACGTTCGAAAAAACCGGTCATCATCAATTTGGAGGCGATCGAACCTGAGCTTGCCAGAAAAATTTTCGACTTCCTAAGCGGTGCGCTTTGTGCCATCGACGGTAAGGCCGAGAAGATTTCACGCGGAATATTTTTGATGGCTCCAAACAATGTTGAAGTCAAAGGTAAGATTGAGACAGAAACCATTGCTGAGCATCAAGAGGAAACAATCGAAGATTCGTTATTCAGATTTAAACAATAAGGAGCGCATGATGAACTCAATTCAATTTACTATCTACTATTTTACAAATATTATTATAGCCCTTTTGGTCGTCAGAGCGGTGATGTCATGGGTCGTAAAAGATTGGAGCCAGCAGTTTCCACAATTGATTCTTAAGATGACAGAACCGATTCTTGCTCCGATGAAGATGCTCTTTGCCAGATTCGGACTGAATCGGTCTGGAATCGATTTTTCCTTTATCGCGACGTTTTTCGCCATACAGATGATCAGTAGCTTTCTCATCGGTCTATTCGGCGGGTACTGATCATGACGGAGTTCGGTCAGTATAAGAAATATCTCGAACAGATCAAAGCCCAGGACCATGTCGTCATTTCGGTTACTCGAATGATGGAGGCTCTGGGAAAATGCGAGAAGTATCATGAAATGCAGTATACACAGTTCAATGATCCCGAGTCGGTTCAGGTCGGGCTGTCGGTGATCGGCAACCGTGAGGTGAGCCTACGCAGTTTTGGCGGTTATGAGGATGCGGAATATGAAGTGGTAGGGTTTTTCCCTCCCTTTAGCGATGCCAGTGAGGAAGCGTTTCCCATTTCCCTTGTTCAGCTCGACTATGCCAAACAGTTCGGTGCGATTGAACATAAGGATGTGCTTGGCACACTCATTTCGATCGGAATTGAGAGAAAAATGTTCGGCGACATCCTGATCCATGACGGTTTTGTGCAGATGTTCGTGCTTAAGACGATGGTACCTGTCTTGAAAACTCAGCTGACAAAAATCAGAAATCACGGTGTTACTGTAAATGAGATTCCTTTAGCTGAGTTTGTGGAGCCGGTTCTTGAAAAAAAGGTCATGACTTTTTCTGTCGCGTCCCTAAGGCTGGATGCGATCATCTCAGGCGCCTTCAACATGTCAAGGGCAAAGGCTATCGGACTGATTAAGGCGGGTAGGGTGAAATGCAACTACTCCATCTGTGAAAAGACCGATATTCAGATGCAAAGCGGCGATATGATCAGTGTGAGACGGTTTGGAAGATTTTATGTAAACGAGGTTCTTGGTATTTCTAAAAAAGGCAAATTGAGACTTAGCGGAGAAAGAATTGCTAGATAGGGGATGCGATGATTACACCACTGGACGTGCAAAAAAAAGATTTTTCCAAGGGTATTAGAGGATATAGCGAGAGGGAAGTCAACGAGTACCTGATTCAAATCGCTGACACTCTGGAAACGCATATCAATGAAAAGGCCGATCTGAAAGAACGCATCATGCGTATCGAAGAGGACGTCAACAAATACAGGGCGATCGAGTCGACCCTTTCAGAAACATTGGTGCTTGCAAAAAAAACATCTGACGACCTGATAAGCACTGCAAAACGTGAAGCGGAGTCCATCGTCAAAGACGCCGAAATCACAGCTAAGGCGAAGGTGGAAGCCGCCAACAGGCAAATCGCCGAAATGAATGAGCAGAGAATGCATATGGAAAAAGACCTTGAAGCCTTTAGGCTCAGGATTGAATCCATGCTCAGAGCACAGCTTAGTGTCGTTGAAAATTATGCTGTTGACTTGAAGTAAGTTAAGGCATATAATAAATTAAATCGGGTGAGAGCCCATCATAAAAAGCGTTGACTAGGAGAGTAAGTTGTTAGATTCTTTAAGAGAGCCAGTGGTAGGTGCGAACTGGTAGAGGATAGCGACCGAAGATCACCTATGAGCTGTGATGCCGAACTAAGTAAGTGTCACCGGTGATGTGCCGTTAAAACAATGAAGTGACTCCGGGTGTGCCTTGGAGTAATTAGGGTGGTACCGCGTTAACACGTCCCTGAGCAAATGATGCTCAGGGACTTTTTTATTTTGCGGGCATAGGTTTTTCAAATATGAGCTTATAGGTTCAAAATTCAGCAGGTAGGTTACAAAGGAGTGTTGACTTCACTTCTTTTAAAATGATTTAGGAGGAAACAAAATGGCATATCAAGAGTTAAGACAAGGCCCCGTAGCTGCAAGTGAAGCTAAAACGGTCGCCTATTGGAATGAAATCGATCTTCTCCATAAGAGCGTGGAATCGAGAGAGGGCAAAGAATCGTTCGTGTTCTTTGAAGGACCGCCGACTGCGAATGGCCGTCCTGGAATCCACCATGTACTGGCACGTGCGCTAAAGGATGCCGTTTGTCGTTTTAAGACCATGGAAGGCTATCAGGTAAAGCGTAAGGCCGGTTGGGACACTCACGGTCTTCCTGTCGAGATCGAAGTGGAAAAAAGAATCGGTCTGGCTGACAAGCAGGCGATCGAATCTTACGGTATCGACAAGTTCAACAAGGCTTGCCGCGATTCCGTGTTCGAATACGAAGGCTTATGGAGAGATATGACAGAGCAGATGGCTTACCTTGTCGATCTTGACAATCCCTACATCACGCTTGACAACCAGTATATCGAATCTGTATGGTGGATCCTTAACAAGTTCTTCAAAGAAGATTACATCTATGAAGGCCACAAGATACTGCCTTACTGCCCAAGATGCGGAACGGGTCTTGCTTCACATGAGGTGGCTCAAGGTTATATCGAAAAGAAAACAAACACCGTAGTCGTTAAATTCAAAGTCGTCGATAAGGACGAGTACTTCCTGGTTTGGACGACGACTCCATGGACACTTGCTGCGAATGTGGCGCTTACTGTGAATCCTAATGAAACTTATTTGAAAGTGAAATTTGAAGATACGGTATATTATGTTGAAAAGACGCTTTCATCAAAAGTCATCGACGGTGACTTTGAAGTGCTTGAGACACTAAAGGGCAGCGACCTTGAACATATCAGATATGAGCAGATCATGCCTTTTGCGACACCTGATAAGGATTGTTTCTACGTCACGTGCGGTGATTACGTCACCACAGAAGACGGTACCGGTATTGTCCATACGGCTCCTGCCTTTGGTGAGGACGACTACAACTTAGGACTTAAATACGGCTTGCCTGTACTGCAGCCGGTCAATGAGGAAGGCAAGTACACGACGACTCCTTGGGAAGGCAAGTTTGTCATGGACCCGGAAGTCGATGTGGATATCATCAAATGGCTTGCGGTGGAAGGCAAACTCTTCAGCAAACAAAGAATCGATCACAACTATCCTCACTGCTGGAGATGTAAGACGCCTCTGCTTTATTATGCGAAGCCGAGCTGGTACATCGAAATGACAAGACTGAAAGATCAACTCATAGAAAACAACAACTCAGTGAACTGGTATCCTTCTTACGTCGGTGAGAAGCGTTTCGGCAACTGGCTTGAAAATCTGAACGATTGGGCGATTTCTAGAAGCAGATACTGGGGAACCCCGCTCAACATCTGGAGATGTGAATGTGGCGAGCTCGATTCTGTCGGATCTATCCAAGAATTAAAGGACAGAGCGATCGAAGAGATCAGCCTCGATATCGACCTTCATCGTCCGGAAGTGGATAACGTGCACTTGAAATGTGAAAAATGTTCCGGTTCGATGACTAGAGTACCTGATGTTATCGACTGCTGGTTCGACTCGGGAGCGATGCCGTTTGCACAGCACCACTACCCATTTGAAAACAAAGAGAACTTCGACGAGCTATACCCTGCAGACTTCATCTGTGAAGGAATCGACCAGACACGTGGATGGTTCTACTCCTTGATCGCCATTTCGACATTTGTGATGGGTAAGTCGCCATATAAAAACGTGTTAGTCAACGATATGGTACTCGACAAATACGGCAAGAAGATGTCCAAGTCAAAAGGAAACGGCGTAGATGCGTTCGAGCTTCTTAGTAAGTACGGCGCGGATGCGACACGCTGGTACATGTACTATGTCTCTCCTGCATGGCAGCCTACTAAATTTGACGAAGACGGCCTCAAGGATATCAGCTCTAAGTTCTTCGGCACACTGAAGAACTCCTATACCTTCTTCACATTGTATGCCAACACAGACGGACTCGATGTAAAAGCGTTCGATGTTCCTGTCGGTGAAAGACCTGAAATCGACAGATGGTTGCTTTCTAAACTCAACAAGGTGGTCAAAGCGGTAAATGAGGATCTTGCAATTTTCGACCTAACAAAAGCGGTCAGAAAAATTCAGGAGTTTGTCGTTGAAGATTTATCGAACTGGTACATCAGACGTTCAAGAAGAAGATTCTGGGCGACTGAGCTTACGGACGACAAAAAGTCGGTTTATAAAACGACTTATGAAGTACTTGAGACGGTTTCTCGACTGATCGCGCCATTTGCGCCATTTATCAGTGAAGAGATCTATAGCAATCTTGTTGGTGGTGAATCAGTCCATCTGGCAGAGTATCCGAAAGCGGACCTTTCGCTTATCAGTGAGGCTACTGAAAGCAGAATGGACCTTGTGCGTGAGCTTGTCGGTCTTGGACGTGCGGCTAGGGAAGCTGTGAAAATCAAGGTAAGACAACCGATCGCCAAAGTCATGGTGGATGGAGCTCACGAAGCGCTGATCAGCGATCTTGTGGACCTGATCAAGGAAGAACTGAATGTCAAAGAGGTAGTGTTTGAAGACAACCTTGCGACTTATATGGACTTTACACTGAAGCCGAACTTTAAAGTCTGCGGACCTCTTCTAGGTAAGAACATGGGTGCGTTCAATAAGGCGCTGTCAGGCCTTGACGCTTCTGTATGGGCACCGAAAATGCAAGCTGGAGAAAGCATCGAGCTTGACATCGCGGGAGAAGCCTTCACTTGCAGCGCGGAGCATGTCGATGTGAGAATCGCAGCGAAAGACGGATTTACAGTGGAAATGGCAAACAACCTCTTCATGATCCTAGATACGACACTTACAGAAGACCTGATTACAGAAGGGTTTGCTAGGGAGTTCGTATCAAGAATCCAACAGATGCGTAAGTCAAACGGATTTGAAGTGGCTGATAACATCAAGATCCACTACAATTCGACACAAGTGTTCGAATCGGCAGTTTCTGAGTTTGCAGAGTATATCAAGGGTGAGACGCTTACGGTGTCGCTTGAGAATACCACAGAAGGTGAATTCGAGACATTCGAGCTAAACGGTGAAGAAACAAATATCAGAGTGATGAAAGCATAAATCAAAAGCCGACCCAATTTGGGTCGGCTTTTAGCTTTTTAAAAAAGTATGATATAATGATACTTCAAAAGTGAAATTAGCGAAAAAACCAATAAAGGCAATGGATAAGGGAGAGAGACACATGAAAATTGGAATTATCGGTGCGATGGATTATGAAATTACACTATTGATTGAAGCGATGACAGAAGTTGAGACAAAATGTATTGCGGGACGAGAGTATCATAAGGGCCTCTTGATGGGTAAATCCGTCGTTGCGGTGGTTTCTGGAATAGGAAAGGTAAACGCTGCACTTTGCGCTCAAATCCTCGTGTCGGAATTTGAGGTCACACATGTGATCAATACAGGTGTATCAGGCGCTGTCAAAGACCATCTTGAAGTGGGCGATACGGTGATTTCAATAGATCTGTTAGAACATGACATGGACGCGACAGGCTTCGGTTACGAATACGGGCAGATTCCAGGTATGGATCAGTGGATCTTCGTAGCGGACGAGAAGTTAAGAAAACTAGCTTACGAGGCGGCCAAGCACGAAATCAAGGACCACGCTGTCTACGAAGGAAGAATCGTGACAGGCGACCAGTTTGTGTCGTCGATGGAAAGAAAAGATTTTCTGCTAAACCAGTTCAATGCGGACACGACTGAAATGGAAGGCGCTGCAATCGCGCACGTTTGTCACGTCAACAAGGTGCCCTTTGTCATCATACGCGCGATGAGCGACAAGGCGGATGGATCTGCACATGTGAATTTTGAAGAGTTCGGTCGTCAATCAGCGATCAATTCTTCAAAAATCGTACTTGATATGATGAAAGGTTTATAGATGGAACGTATAGAATTTAATGTGGAAGAGGAAGATCAGGGCATCCGTATCGATCAGTACCTGACAGATGCGATGGATGGGGTATCGAGAAGCCGGGTTCAGAAATGGATCAAGCAGGGAGCGATCACCACACAGACGGGAAAATCCATCAAGAAGAATTATATCCTGACCTTAGGCGATACCATCACAGTGGAGGTTCCTGAACCTGAAGTTTGGAAAATCGAGCCCGAGCAGATGGAGCTTGAAATCATCTATGAGGATAGCGATGTGATCGTTGTGAACAAGCCCAAAGGTCTAGTCGTTCATCCGGCGCCCGGAAATTATACAGGCACCCTTGTGAACGGCCTGATGTACCATATAAAGGACCTGTCGGACATCGGCGGCGTCATAAGACCTGGGATCGTCCACAGGATCGACAAGGATACCACAGGGCTTCTCATGGTCGCAAAGAACAATAAGGCGCATGAGTCCTTATCGGCTCAACTGAAAGACCATAGTGTCGAGCGAAGGTATTACGCGATCGTGCACGGAGGATTTTCAAACGATGCGGGTACGATCGACAAACCCATCGGCAGGCATCCTAAAAACAGGCTCAAACAAGCTGTCACAGAAATCAACAGCAAGCATGCCATCACCCACTATGAGGTGATTGAACGTTTGCAGTCCTATACGCTGATCAGCTGCAGGCTGGAAACAGGAAGGACCCATCAGATCAGAGTGCATATGGCGAGTATCGGCCATCCGCTTCTGGGTGACCCTTTGTATGGGGTTCGTAAAGAAAAGATGAAGCTTTCAGGGCAGCTCCTGCATGCTGAGACCTTGGGTTTCGATCATCCGACAACAGGAGCCCGAATGGTGTTTCAGGCGCCGCTGCCTGAGCGATTTGTAAATATACTAGAAAAATTGAGGTAGACAAATGGACTTTAAAGCTCAAATACTCGATGAAAAAGGAATAAAGCGTGCTTTGACAAGGCTTGCTCATGAGATTATCGAAAAGAACAAGGGCGTCGACGACGTCGTTCTCGTCGGTATTCTTTCCAGGGGTGTGCCGATCGCCTATGAGATTGCCGATCAAATTGAGAAAATTGAAGCGGTCAAAGTCTCGGTCGGCTCGATTGACATCACCCTCTATAGGGATGACCTATCGGAAGTCTCAGAAGACGCCATCGTTTCAGAAACGGCGATCGATGTAGATTTGAAGGATAAGACCGTCGTGCTGGTGGATGATGTTATTTACACAGGAAGAACGGTCAGGGCGGCGCTGGATGCCGTCATCGACAGGGGAAGACCCAAGTCGATCCAACTTGCCGTCTTGATCGATAGGGGCCACCGTGAACTCCCGATTCGTGCCGATTACGTCGGGAAGAATGTTCCGACAAGTAAAAAGGAAAATATTCACGTGAAAGTCAAGAGTATCGACGGCGAAAACGCAGTCGAGATTTACGAGTAGAAATAGGATCTGAACCCAATAGAAAAGCACTAAAGTCTTCTGACAAGACTTTAGTGCTTTATTTGACTTCAAAGCGTGATTGCGACTGTGACTTAATGATGGAACGATTGATTTCAAGAATCTCTTTCAGCGTATGGACTATTTCCTCCTCGTACCAGATGCCGATGTGACGACTGAGATCATCAAGGGCATCCGAGGGGCTCATCGGCGACTTGTATGGTCGCTTGGACACCATCGCGTCGAAACTGTCGACTACCGCTATGATCTTGGCTTCAATTCTTATTTGATCATCTTTAAGACGGTTGGGATATCCACTGCCGTCAAGACGTTCATGATGCTGCAAAACGATGCTTGCGATCTCTTTGCTGTCTATGGTTTTCAGTATTAGGTCATGCCCGTCCTGCGGGTGCTTTCTCATGATCTCGAACTCCTGATCAGTGAGTCTCGACGGTTTATTCAAAATCACATCAGGGATATTCACTTTTCCTATGTCGTGAACTTTTGCCGCATGACCTACATTGTGAATTTCCTTATCGGACAATCGCATCATTGTCGCAATCTGAACAGCCAGATTGCCGACAGCGTTGCAGTGGTATTCCGAATAATGATCTTTGGCTTGAATCTGATGGATAAAATGGTAAATCTCATTTGTGGTGCTCGCCTGTTGGGTGAAAAACTTCGATTCTCTGATCATAAGCAATTTTGTCGGAGTGATGACGCTTAAATGATGGGTTTCTGTCAGATTCTTGAATGTGATGCGTTGACCGCTTGTAATCACTTTTCTCTCGTTTGTATGAAAAAGAGTGCCTTCTTGCACAATGATGACATTAAGCGCATCTTTCGATTCATAGGGCTGACAAAGAATCGATTTACCGGCGTGTATGTTCGATTCGAAAATTTCTATGTTGTCATCTTGAACCAGTAGTTTAAATGTACCGGCAAGATTATCAAAGGTTTGAATACTCTCGCATTCCTTATAGGTTAAGAATCCATTCATAATTGACCTCTTGGTTGTGCAAGTGAACAATAGGTTCACAAGTGAAGCGCATGGAAGGCTTTGCTTTGCCGACACGTTAATCTACCATGCTATTCTGCCATAAGTTGTAAGTAAGCAATCGGTAACTTAATAAAAATACCATACTAGGAATAATTGTCAAGGGAAAACACCTTATTTTGTAGGAATCAAGAAGAAGCAGATGCTAAACATAGCGGACCCTGACTTGCGATCAAGTACGCGGCATGGTGGCTTTGAAATAAAAAAGACAAAGTTCAGGTGAACTTTGTCCATAGTAAATTGCTCGATCGTGAATCTTTAACCCAAATCAATTTGCCATGCTGGCGATTTGATTGATCTTTGAAAGCACCTCATCCGGTGTGAACGGCTTTGTGATAAAGTCCTTCGCGCCTTTTTTAATGGCTTCGAGCAGAAACTGGGGCTGACCGCATGCGGAGACCATACATACTTTGACGGATGGATCGACTCTGATCAGCTCCTCAAGGGCCTCGATACCTGTGACCTCAGGCATGGTGATATCCATGGTGATGATATCCGGCTTGAGTTCGTGGTACTTTTCGATAGCTTGTGCTCCATTTGACGCTTCCCCCACCACGTTGTATCCGTGGCTTACAAGAATGTTCTTAAGCATCATCCGCATGAACGCTGCATCGTCCACAATCAATATGTTTTTCATTCTTACCTCCATCTTGACATAAAAAAAACATCCCGAAAAGACGTCAGTATTTCGGTAGCTTGACGATCATAGATTTCTCCTTAGACTCACAGCTTTGCGTCTTCACCTTTCGATGAGTTTGCCTTTTTCATGTATTCAGTTAAACTTATAGGTATAGGGTACTATCCTTTGGAAGGCTTGTCAATGAATTGTCATGGTGCTCTAAATAAAAATTTATTGATATGGCTTTGATAGTTTATTCGATGATGAAGTTATTGGGTATGGATTGGATATACCGCCTTAGGAGGTGACCGCGTGAGAGTCTTCTTTGCGCTTACGATAACACAAGCATGTAAATATAAGCTGCATGACGCCTGTAGAAAAACGACAAAGGACTGTAAAAGGGGTAAGTTCACAAGCTGTGACAACCTGCATCTGACACTTGCCTTCATCGGTGATGTGACAGACGATGAAGTTGAGAGGCTCAGCGTCCTGCTTGATGAATTCGATGTTTGTAAGCCGGATCTCGTGGCAGCTTCCTTTGGCCAGTTTCATAAAAAAAACAAAAAAATTCTGTGGATAGGAGTTGAAGAGAATCAGACGCTCCTTCGCTTGCAAGGTGAGTTGAATTTCAGACTCAAACAGGCGGGTTTCAGAGTAGAGGCGATGCCTTATGTTCCCCACATCACATTCGCAAGAGGTGTGGTCCTAGACGAGGATGTATCCATGAGACACTTCAGCCCCATTGAAGTAACGATCAGCTCCGTCGCGCTCATGGAAAGCGTGCGTGTGGATGAAAGGCTGGTCTATAGGGTGGTGAAAGAAAAAGGTTTTACAGACAAGTGAAAGAACCGATTTAGGGTGTGAGACTTGAAAAGCAGGTAAACACCATTAACATATCAAGGGAGGATAAACTTGAAGATCATTGAAGAAGTAAAAGACCTGTATCAGATTATTGAGCTGACACCGTTTAGAAAAACCGAAGGTGTCATGTTCGACTTGTTTCCACTCGACGCACTACCTAAGATCGATTCAATCGACCGTGTGCTCCATCAAAAGGATGCGGTATCGCCGGGTCCTACGATGGGTGTTGCGAATCCCTGGTACATGCACCCGGATCAGGCGGACAACCTCATCGTCCTTTACGGCAAGCGAGAAGTGGAAATTTACACGAAAGAGCATGGACGGGTTGAACACTTTACCGTCTTACCCGACAAGATCTATAAAAACGACAAGCTGATATTTGAAGGCGGAGCCGTACTTGTATGGCCGCGGCACGTATTCCACAGGATAAAAAGCGGTACGCTGGGGTCTGCATCCATCAACTTCGCAGTCCACTACGAAGGATTCGATATCAAAACGAACTTCAACATCTATGACCTGAACACAGAGACAGGGCAGTACACGCTATTGAGAGAGGGTTACAAAGACCAGTTCTAGAATAGGGGCATGTCAAAAAAAAGAACTGGAAATACCCTTGACATTATTACTAGTTAGTGATATATTTAATCCATGGAAAACAAACCGAGCAAATACGGAGCAGTAAGTGAATTGAATTTAAAACTGGTGGTAGCACTGCACAGGACGATTCAAAACGATGAGAGGTCCTTGTCGGCACGACTTTCAGAATATGACCTTACCCTATCTCAATTCGGTGTGATGGAAGCTTTATATCACAAAGGCCCGATGAAGATATGCGAGATCATTGAAAAGACGCTGTCTACAAGCGGCAACATGACCGTTGTAATCAAGAATCTCGAAAAGAGAGGCTACATCAGCCGGGATCGTGACGATGAGGACCGCAGGGCATTTGTGATCAGACTTAAGGAAAAGGGGCGGACCATTATCGCCGAAGTCTTTCCCAAGCATCTTGATGACCTAGAAGACGAGTTTTCGAATCTGAATATCGAAGAGAAGAATGAGTTGCTCTCCCTGCTTAAAAAAATGAATGGTGTTGTATAGCACCACTTTTTTTAAAGATATATCACTAATTAGTACTAAAAACCCGTATTTGATTCGTCAACCAACATCAATAGGAGGATTCACCATGAAAAAAGTATTATTTATAAAAGCAAATCCAAAAGCATCCGCACATTCCTTTAGTCTGGACGCAAGTGAGAACTTCATAAAAACCTATCAGGAAATCAATCCCACGGACGAGGTGGTGGAACTTGACCTTTATAAGCTCGATATTCCATTTATCGATGAAGATGTCTTTAACGGATGGGGAAAACTGGGCGAAGGAGTCGACTTTAGCGATCTGACAGATCAGGAACAGTACAAAGTGGGAACAATCAATCAGTTTACAGAACAGTTTATGGGTGCAGACAAATACGTCTTTGCCACTCCGCTTTGGAACTTCTCACTGCCACCTAAGATGAAGGTCTACATCGACACGCTGATGGTCGCAGGAAAGACATTCAAGTATACTGCTGAGGGTCCTGTGGGACTGTTAAACAATAAGAAGGCGCTTCATGTGCACGCATCGGGCGGAATTTATTCAGAGGGTCCCGCAAAGGCCATGGAGCACGGGGACAGCTACTTGAAGACCGTCCTAGGATTCATGGGCGTCATGGACATCGAGTCGGTGCTTCTTGAAGGTACAAACATGGCCACAGACGGCGGCGCATCCATCAAAACGGACGCTGCTGAAAAACTGGAACAGCTGGTGAAAAGTTTTTAAGGGAAGTGCGATCATTAAAACCACACTAAGAAGTTCCCATAACAATGCATCACTCGGCTAATCATCTTTAGTGGTCGTCTAGCTGCTGGGTTTCATTTGAACATGTATTTTAAGGCGCTCCGCTCCAACTGCAAGGAAACCTTTTTAGGTGATAAAAGGTTTGCCTTGCAGTTGGAGCGGAGCGTCTTTTTTGTTATATGCAGTTGTTAAAGATAAAAAACTTTTCAGATAACTTCAAACGTGATATAGTGTTAGATTGGTAACGGTAGTTTTGTTGATTACGATAATTGATTCATATAGATGATAATAGAGTACAGTTAATTGGCACGACGCTTGAAGTTGAGGAAGAGGAATGAAGATGAGTGATAAAAACACACAAAAGACAATAGAAGTGATGAAGTTCAAGGACTTCGAACTGGACAATCAGATCAAAAGGGCCCTTAGCGAACTGGGTTTCGTTTATCCGCTGGAAGTGCAGCAACAGACGATTCCTAAGATACTTGAAGGTGTGGACCTGATCGTACAGTCTCAGACGGGTAGTGGTAAGACGGCAGGTTTTGCGATTCCTATCTGTGAGAAGATCGATGTGGAGCTTGAAAGCCCTCAGGTGCTTGTGCTGACTCCAACCCGTGAGCTTGCCGAACAGGTTAAGGGCGACTTTAGCGATATCGGAAGATATAAGGGAATCAAGTTCAGCGCCATCTACGGTAAGCAGCCCATGGATGTCCAGCGTAAAGAACTGAAGAAGAACCCTCATGTGATCGTCGCGACACCAGGTCGTATGATGGATCACCTGCTGAATAAGAATGTAAAACTGAAAGACATCAAATATTTCGTCATCGATGAAGCGGATGAGATGCTTCTGATGGGCTTTAAGGATCAGATCGAAGCGATCATCAAGAAGATGCCTTCTGAAAGAGTGACGCTCCTCTTTTCTGCGACGATGCCTGAAGAGGTAAAACACATCAGCCAGCTTTACATGAACAAGCCGGAGAGCATCGAGATCGAATCAGAAGTCTCGACCCATACCAAAATAGAGCAGATCTACTACGCGGTGGACGGCCTAAAAAAAGTGGACTTCATGAGAAAGATGATAAAGCATGAGGACCCGAAGAAGTGCATCATCTTCTGTAACACGAAAGATCAAGTGGATAGTCTCTTCGACATCATGAGAAAATACCACAGAAAGGTCTGTGCGGTTCATGGAGGCATGGATCAGGGCCTGCGTATGCAAAAACTCAAGGAGTTCAAGCGTGGAGAATACACCATGCTGATCGCCACAGATGTTGCAGCAAGAGGTCTTCATGTACAGGGGCTGACTCATGTCATCAACTACGGTGTTCCCTTTGAGAATGAGAACTACGTGCATAGGATCGGTAGAACCGGTCGTGTCGATGAGAACGGTATCGCCATCACCATGGTCATTCCAAGTGAAACCGCTAGATTCATCGCGCTGCAAAAGTTTTTAGGTTATGAAATCCCTTGCAAGGGCGGTCATGTGGAAAGAAAAGCGCCGCAAAACACGAAAAGAAGAAACGGACCGGAGCGTTATAAGGCTACAAATCGCAAAGGGGCAACAATACAACTGAATGTCGGAAGCGCCAATTCTAGATTGAGAACCGGAGATATCCTAGGTGTGCTCAGAAATATCAAGGAAGTCAGCGGACAGGATATCGGCAAGATCGAAATGAATGCCAAGTTCACCAATGTGACGATATTCGATGGCAAGGAAAGCATCATCATCAAAGCGCTTCAAACAAAGAAAATCAAAGGTCAGATTTACCGTGCGAAAAAAATTCAATAGGATGATGGCTTAAATAAATCGCTTTGGTAGTATGCCAAAGCGTTTTTTTGTTTATAATTGAGTAAGGCAAAGTAGTGAACCTATGAGTTGATTCGGTGGAGGGCGTATGAATCGTGTAGAAGAGACCACGGCTTTTATCAATAAGATGTTTTTCGGTAAAAAGGATAAATACGAGATCATGTTCGGCTGCGCCCATCTGATAGGAGTGGCGGGATTTGCAGAGTTGCTTGCGATGAAACGCGGTCTTGACAAAGAGATTTGCAAAATCGCCGGACTCCTTCATGACTATATCACCTATGAGACCGGCGATAGCGAAGCGCATGCCAAGCGCGGATCAAAAGCCGTCTATGGCTATCTGGACGAGATAGGCGGATTTTCTGAGGATGAAAAGCTGCTTATCTCTTCGATGATAAGAAGACATGGTGCGAAACGCAAGGTGGATGGAGCCTATGAAGAGGTTTTGAAGGATGCCGATACCTTGTCGCATTACTTCAACAGTCCTGACAACTGGCTGGCTAGTAAGGAAACGGACCGGTTCACTGCGCTCTGTATTGAACTGGGATTTAGTGTAGATGGTTTTAAATCGCGATAAGGGGAATGAAGCTTGAGAATCGGAAAACTACTGAGCAATGCGGGAATCTGTTCGAGAAGAGATGCCAACAGGCTGATTGACGAGGGTAGGGTCTATGTCAACGGGGAGAGGTGTATTCCAGGAAAATGGGTGGAATGGACCGATGAGATCCTACTTGACGGCGAGCCCGTCAAAATGCTTGAAAGGATCTACATACTGCTGAACAAACCTAAGGGCATCCTTTGCAGCTCCAACAGGAGCCTTGAAAACAATATCATCGACTATTTGAATTACGACGCTTTTGTCTTTCCTGTGGGGCGTCTTGATAAGGAATCGGATGGCCTTATCTTGATGACAAACGATGGAGAACTCGCAAACAGTGTGCTAAGGGACGAATATGAGCATGAAAAGGAATACCTTGTGAGTGTCGACAAGGAGTTTGACGACGACTTTCTAACGATACTGTCCGGCGGAGTTGAAATATTCGGGACGATGACACGACCATGCACCGTCATCAGGGTCAGTCATGACACCTTTAGGATCATCCTATCACAAGGCATCAACCGTCAGATCAGAAAAATGTGCAAGAAGTTCGGCTATGAAGTGACCAGACTAAAAAGGATCAGGATCGTCAATATGAAGCTAGGCGACCTGCCCACAGGTGAATGGCGTTTTGTGACAGCTGAGGAGCTAGAGAAGCTAAAAACGATCATAGGAATACAATCATAAAAAAAAGTTGACTGCTCAGTCAACTTTTTTCATGTTCAGTATCTTATCTTCATCCGGTGTCACATAAATGGTCTTGTAATCCTCATAGATTACCATACCTGGTTTTGCACCGCTTGGTTTTTTTACGAATTTGACTTCGGTAAAATCTACAGGAACCTGCGATGAGTACCTGGCTTTGGAGTGGTAAGCAGCAATTTCCGCAGCCTCGATGATCGTCTGGTCGTCGATATCCTCAAACTCGGCCTGTATGATCACATGGGATCCCGGAGTGTCTTTTGTGTGCAGCCAGATATGCTCCCTAAAGGATTTTTTGAGGGTCAGCTCGTCGTTTTGAAAGTTGTTTCTACCGACGAGGATGGTTACGCCCTCAGAAGACTCATAGCGGTGGGGAGGCAGCTTCTTCGCTCTTTTTTGCTTCTTACTATAGATTTTTTTAACAAAACCTGTTTCCATGAGCTCTTCTTTGATCTCTTCGATATCATCAGGTGATTCGGCCTGATCGAGCAGAAGACGTACATGGTCGAGATAGCGTATTTCCTCATCCGCGATTTCGATAAACTTTTGTGCCTCTTCGAGGGTGGTTTTAGCCTTGTTATATCGCTTGTAGTAGCGCTGGGCGTTCTCGTTCGGACCTCTGGTGACATCAAGCTCGATCTCCAAGTCCTCGTTGGTGTAGTAATTGAAGACGGTGATGGATTTCATGCCCTTCCTGATGGCATGAAGGTTGGCGGTCAAAAGCTCACCCCTAAGACGCAGCGCTTCAAGTTTTCCTGCTTCAATCAGATCGCCTTCGAGGTTTTCGACCTTCTTACGGAGCTTGTCAAGATGCAGGTCGACGAGCTTGATCAGGTGATTGGACTTTTGACTTACGCGGTTTGTATCTTTTTTTGTGTGATAGTAAGTAATCAGCGCCTCGTCAAAATCCGTCGTAAAGCGTTCCTCATAACCAAGCGATCTGTAATGGGTAAGGGGAATGCTTGAAAACTCCTTATATGTGCCGGCGACGAAGTACATGTAGACGCCATTTGAGCGCTTGACCTGTTCGATATGGTCGATGAACGACGCATAGAGTGGGTCGATATCTTCTTTTTCAAGTGAAGCCGTGTCGGTCTTGCTGTCTATTCCGGCCTGATGAGTGATGCTGCTGGCAAGCGAGGGGCTTATTCCTTCAAAGGTCAGGTAAAGCCATTTGAAAACAGGCAGCTTCACATCGGAAAGCTTCTCTGAGAAACTTTCCCTATCTGTTTTAAAAGTAGGTGCTTTAGTCGAGGGTGGCAGGGTATATCTTACTCCAGGACCCATGGGTCTTGTGCTCATGGATAGTCTGATTCGTTTGATGCTGTCAACGACGGTCTGGTTTTCATCTAAAAGCATGATGTTGGAGTGCTTTCCCATGATTTCAATCTTTAAATGCTTGATGACGATATCGCCCAGTTCGTTTCTAGCGCTGATGTTGATCGTCACAATCCTTTCAAGACCGTCCTGTTCGACGGACTGTATGATCCCGCCTGAGATGTGTTTTCGCATGAGCATGCAAAACATGGGGGGCTCCTGGGGTGTTTCGGGCTTGCTGTCTATCAAGATGATTCTTGGATGGCTCGCGTGCGCGCTGATAAAAAGTTTGACAGATCCGCGGCCTCTAAGATTTAGTAATAAATCTGTTGCGTTAATTTGATATATCTTGTCTATCTTAAGTCCTTCAAGCGTTTGGTTCAGCGCATGGACATGTGCGTGTATGAAAAATCCGTCAAGTGCCATGGTTTTCTCCTGTCTATTCGACCACTTTTGTGGTATATTTAAATTCTATGAAGATCATTCTTCTCACAATTATAGTATAATGATGTAGAGGATAAAGCAAACCATTGTTTTCCTATTCGGTTGGAAAGTTTGTTTTTAATAAAGGAGTATTCATGAAGTTTGCAAAATTACAGGCTGCAGGTAATGATTTCATCATAATGGAAGCTTCTGAAACGGTCGGTGTCGAACTCGATACGCTCGCAAAAGAAGTTTGCCATAGGCAGTTCGGCATCGGTGCGGACGGTTTGATGGTGCTTGTGGATCATGAGGAATTTTGTGAAATGCTATTTTACAATAGCGACGGATCACTGGCGAAAATGTGTGGAAACGGACTTAGATGCTTTGTGAAATACATTGTCGAAACAAGAAAGATCAAAGAAAAGACATTCGATGTCAAGACACCTGCAGGGTTTTACAGGGTGACTGTGATAGATCACAGCTATAAGACATCTAGAATTTCGATTGACATGGGTGAGGTGGAGCCGTATGCCTACCTTAGCGAAAAACAAGTCAGTCTTAAGATAGGAAGCAAGGTCTACCCGGGCACGGTTGTCAATATGGGTGTGCCGCATCTGGTGGTGTATTACTGGCCGGATGATGAGGAGACGATCAGTCTAGGACCGAAACTTGAGAAGGATGATAGATTTTCAGAAGGTGTTAACGTCAACTTTGTAAAGGTCATAAGCGATTCTGAGGTGGTCATCAAGACATGGGAAAGAGGCGCAGGTCTTACGCTTGCGTGCGGTACGGGAGCCTGTGCCAGCGCTTCGGTGCTAAAGGAAGCGGACCTCATCGGCAGCGACGTGAAATTAAGGGCTCCCGGTGGAGATCTGCATGTGAAACTGGATAAGAAAAATGTAACATTGACTGGCGATGCGGTATTGATTGCGATTGGTGACTATATAAAAGAGGTGTAGACATGTTGTTTAGTATGACTGGTTTTGGAAGAGGCTACGCGGAAAATGAAATGATGAAAATCACGCTTGAGATCAAGACGGTGAACCATCGTTACACGGATTTCCATATCAAGATGCCTAAGAAGTTCAATGTCTTTGAAGAAGACATGAAAAAAGTGATCAAATCTAAAGTGGATAGAGGTAGAGTGGAAGTCTACATTCAAGTGGAGAACTACCAGGCGAACGACTATGTGGTGAAGCCTAACTTCGCAGTGATCGATGAATACCACGGCGCGCTCAGTCAAGTTGCAGGTCGTTACGAGATCAGCGATAAGATCAGTCTGAACCTCCTTACAAGGTTTAACGACACGCTTGAGATCAAAACTCAGGAAATCGACGAGGAAGCGGTATCCGAACTTCTGATGAGAGCTCTTGACAACGCTCTTGACAGTCTTGCCGGCATGAGGGCTACAGAAGGCGTCAGAATGGGTGAGGATGTCGAGAAGAATCTCAAGTTGATGGTGGATGTCCTATCGAACATTGAAGACAGGGCGCCTGAAATCGTCAAAGTGCATCAAGCCAAGATGATGGATAGAATCAAGGACCTCTTGGAAGGCCATGAGATCGATGAAGCTAGAATTTTGATGGAGGTTGCGATATTTGCCGACAAGACGAATATTGAAGAAGAAATAGTCCGTCTTAAAGCGCATATCGACCATGCCCGTGAAATTCTTTCACTGGACACACCGAAAGGAAGAAAGCTGGACTTCTTGATTCAGGAGATGAATAGGGAAGTGAACACGATCGGCTCTAAGTCGCCTGATGTGGATATTTCAAACGATGTGGTTGAGCTGAAAAGCACACTGGAAAAAATTCGTGAACAAATCCAAAATATTGAGTAATGAGGGATAAGATGATTAGAAGAGGATTACTACTGGTTGTGTCAGGTCCGTCTGGTGCAGGTAAGGGAACAATTTGCAAGGCGCTTCTGGAACGCCACCCCGAAATCAACATTTCGGTATCCGCGACCACGAGACAGCCAAGAAACGGCGAAGTGGATGGAATCAACTATCACTTTCTGACGAAGGACGATTTTGTAGAAAAACTCAGCGAAGACGGTTTTTTCGAGCATGCACAAGTGTATGACAACTATTATGGAACACCTAAGAAGTTTGTCATCGACAAGCTTGCAGCGGGTGAGGATGTGCTTCTTGAGATAGACATCCAAGGAGCCATGCAGGTCAGAGATAAATACCCTGAAGGAATCTACCTCTTTGTGCTTCCACCGAGCATGTCGGAACTTAAGAACCGGATCATAAAAAGAGGTTCTGAAACTCAGGAAAGCTTGGAAAAAAGATTCAGTAGCGCCTTTAAGGAAATTGACTTCATCAAGAAGTACGATTATTATATTATTAATGATGATCTTGAGCGTGCGGTAACGACGCTTGAAAATATAATTCATGCAGAGAAACATAGGGTTGTTGAAGATATGGCAAATATAATTGCTGGAATAAAGGAGATATAATCATGTTGAAACCATCGATTGACGAATTGGTACAAATGGCTGGTAGCCGTTACGCACTTGTAATCGCAACTTCAAAACGCGCGAGAAACATTATTGAAGGTGACAAGGTCATGATAGATAGCGAGTTGTCAAAACCGATTTCTATCGCAGTGAGAGAGTTCTACAACGGAAAATTCACGTTAAACAACACAAAAAAGTAATGGGGTGATAAGATGATGAAAGATGTGAACATTGTCTTGGGTGTAACTGGTGGCATCGCCGTCTATAAGGCATGTGATTTAGTGAGCCGCTTAAAGAAAATGAATGCTTCGATCGATGTCATCATGACCGCTTCGGCCCTCGAATTTGTAGCGCCATTGACCTTTCAGTCCATGGCGCTTAATCGCGTTGTAACCGATATGTTTGCCGAACCGAAAACATGGGATATCGAGCATATCTCACTTGCCAAAAAGGCTGATGTTTTCGTGATCGCACCTGCGACAGCCAACATCATAGGCAAGATTGCAAATGGCATCGCAGATGACATGTTATCTACAACGGTCATGGCGACAAAGGCACCGGTACTAATAGCACCTGCGATGAATACGGGCATGTATGAGAACCCGGTCGTTCAGGAAAACATAGAAAAACTAAAGCGTCTGGGCTACCATTTTGTAGAACCTGAAAGTGGAAGACTTGCGTGCAATGACATTGGAAAAGGAAAACTAGCACATCCTGAGGAAATCGTCAGGCAGATAAGTAAGCTTCTTTACAAAAAGAAGGATCTTATCGGAAAGCGAATTCTGATCACTGCGGGACCTACTGTGGAAGCCCTTGATCCGGTTAGGTTTCTGACCAACAAATCAACCGGAAGAATGGGTTATCAGCTTGCTGAGATTGCAGCCCTTAGAGGAGCCGAGGTGACGCTTGTCACAGGTCCTACAAGGATTGAGAAGCCCAAGGATGTCCGCATTATCGAAATCGTGTCCACCCAGGACATGTTCGATGCGGTGATGTCTGAAAAGGATTCGCACGACGTGTTTATCGGTGCTGCCGCGCCGGCTGATTACAGGCCTGCCAAGTACGCTGTGAACAAAATTAAAAAGAGTGACGACGACATGGCCATTCCACTAGAGAGAAACCCTGATATCGCACAAACACTAGGCTTGGAAAAGGGTCATATGATTTCAGTAGGATTTTCAGTGGAGACCGAAAACGTCTTTGAAAACTCGATGAAGAAACTGAAAAAGAAAAACTTTGATATGATCGTAGTGAACGATGTCACCAAAGAAGGTGCGGGATTCGGTACGGATACCAATATCGTCACTCTGATCGACAGGTCCGGAGATTCTAAGGCGTATGATCTGATGAGCAAGAGGGATGTCGCAGAACTGATTCTAGATAAAATAGCTACTAAAATTAATTGAGATCTTATTTCGGGAGTGTAGCATGCTCCCTTTTGTTTTATAAAGATGTCTGGAGGGATTCGAGTGTTTGCCGAAATAATTATAAATTATCGAACAAGAGAGCTCGATCAATTGTTTACCTATGAAGTGCCTGATAAGTTCAGTCATGCTCTTAAGAGCGGAGATCGGGTTGTCGTGCCGTTTGGAAACGGCAATCGGGTGAGCGACGGAGTAGTCTGGAGGACCTTTGATGAAAATCCACAAGTGCCGACAAAGCTGATTCTTGAAGTGCTGCCTAGCGCTTACAGGCTCACAAGATCGCAGCTGCTTCTGATGCACACGTTAAGGAACCGTTATGCTGCGACATACCAGGAGGCTTATCAGACGGTTTTGCCCGCCGGACAGAAGCTGGTGAGGATAGAACATTATAAAACCTTACAAAGCGTTCAGAGCTTGGAGATGGATAAGGTCTATTCAAAAGAGGAGATGCTTGAGTTTTTTTCTGCAGGCAAGATCAAAAAGCTTGTGGATGAAGGGGCTTTGCACCCCATTGTGAACTTTGAGTTTAAGACAAGCCCCAGAGTGATCGAATGGATCAGCACTTCTTTCGATTCGCTTGAGGAGGCAATCGCATTGTGCGGTAAAAACGCGATCAAGCGCCATAGGATACTTACGCATATGGATGAGGTCGAAGAGCAACCGCTTCTATCGGTTACAAAAGCGACCCAGTCCACTAGAAAAGACATACAGTTTCTGATTGACAAAAAGCTACTCACATACGAAGTCAGAAGCGATGAAGTCGATGTGTTCAAACACGGGCTTGAAGAGGATAAACAGGCGCTTCCGCCTCTCACAGAGGACCAGAAAACTGCTGTAGCCCTCTTTGAGAAGTACGAATCCGGTAAAAGACATGCGCTTCTTGAAGGCGTCACCGGAAGCGGAAAAACACGCGTTTACATCGAGCTGGCGATAAAGGCTCTTGAAAAGGGAGATCAAGTACTTGTGCTTGTCCCTGAAATTTCACTCACACCTCAGCTCATCACAAGGTTTAAGCGACATGTGACCCAAAAAATCGCCGTGCTCCACACAAGGGTGTCCGCTTCTGATAAGGCCCGCTTGTATGAACAGATCATCACAGGCGAGGTGGATGTGGTGATAGGGGCAAGGTCGGCTCTGTTCGCTCCCTATAAGAACTTGGGTCTGGTGATCGTGGACGAGGAACATGAGAGTTCCTTCAAATCGGATACGCTGCCCCGCTACAATGCCTTAGAGCTTGTAAAGGTACTCGCCGGCAAGCTGCCGTGCGACCTACTGCTTGGTAGCGCCACTCCGTCTCTGATCAGCAGACACATGGTCGATCTTGGGAAGATGCAGTCGCTTGTGCTTAAAAATAGGATCGGTTCTGCTGGTATGGCCGCCATCGATCTTGTGGACATGAGACATGTCACGATGAAGAATCGTTTGATATCGACACCCTTATACGATGCGATCAGAGAAAGCTTTTCTAAAAACCAACAAGTGATCCTGTTTCATAATAGAAAAGGTTATGCAAACTACAGCCAATGTGAGCGATGCGGTGAAGTTGAAAAATGCATGAACTGCGACATACCCATGACAATCTACAGCAGGGGCGACAAGATGGTCTGCCATTACTGCGGTTACGAGAAGAAGGTCAACATGGAGTGTTCCTCTTGTGGAGAGAAACTGATCCATAAGGGTACCGGTGTCGAGCAGCTGACCGACCTGATGAATGACTTGTTTCCGAACAAGCGGTTTGAGAGGCTGGATTCGGACATCAGTAGAAGCGGCACTCAGCTCATCGACATCTTGGGAGAGTTCAACAGCGGAAGCATCGATTGTCTGATAGGCACTCAGATACTCGCCAAGGGACTTGATTTTCCAAATGTCACGCTGGTGGGTGTGATCTCTGCTGACCAAAGTATCAACATGCCTGATTACCAGGCGACTGAACGAAGCTTTCAGCTGCTGACACAGGTGGCCGGCAGAGCGGGAAGACATGGAAAAACAGGTCGTGTGATCATTCAGACCTTTCAGCCGGACCATGACCTATTCAAGTATCTGTTAAAACACGATACGGCAGGTTTTGCCTCGGAAGAGAAGCGGATGCGCGATCTCTTGGGGTATCCCCCTTACGGGATGCTGAATGTGATCAGGGTCAGCGCCGAAAATCAGAACGTCTGTCAAAGGCAGAGCCAAAAAATATATGAGTTCTATCAGCAGGTTTTTAAAAAACACGGGATCGATGCGACGGTGTATCCGCCCAACAGACCTCATTATGCTAAGATTAAAAATAAGTACAGGTACCAGCTGGTCATAAAATCTACACCACAAGGGTATGCTCAAATGGTCAGAATGTTGTATAATGGCATTATCAAAAACAAATATCAGTTGATTGATCCAGCCTGTTTCGTCGATCTCGATTTTGATCCTACGATGATGGCGTAATTGGAGTGACATGGCACAAGGAGGCTATTATGGCTTTAAGAGTGATAAGAACAGATGAAGATCCGGTTTTAAGAAAAAAATCGAGAGTGATAGAAAAATTCGACGACCGCCTGAAAACATTGGTGGATGACATGCTCGATACGATGTATGAAGCTGACGGCGTAGGTCTTGCAGCGCCGCAGATTGGAATTTTGAAAAGAGTCGTCGTCATCGATGTCTACGATGGAGAAGGTGAACGCATACTGATCAATCCTGAAATTATCGACAGACGAGGCGAGCAGTTCGAAGTGGAAGGCTGCTTAAGTCTGCCTGGACTTAGCGGTCGTGTGAAAAGACCGGAGTGGGTCAAGGTCAGATATCAGGATTTGAAAGGAAAATGGCATGAATCAGAAGGCGATGACCTGCTTTGCAGAGCCTTTTGCCACGAGCTTGACCATCTGGACGGAATTCTGTTCACGGATACCGCTGTGATGTTAAGCGATGAGGAACTGGAGCTTCTTTCGCAGTACTCTGACGAAGAATAGGAAGTGTGAAATGAGAGTAATATTTTTGGGCACGCCGGAATTCGCAGTTCCGACACTCGACGCCCTGACAACCACCCATGATGTCATCGCCGTTGTGACGCAACCGGATAGACCTAGCGGTAGAGGAAAGAAAATGACACCGCCACCTGTGAAGCAGGCGGCGCTTGATTATCATATTCCTGTGTTTCAATTTGAAAAGATCAACACCGATGAGGCAAAAGAGATGCTCAAAGCCTTAAACCCCGATGTGATCGTGGTGGTGGCTTACGGGCAGATACTCAAACCTTGGCTGCTTGACCTGCCGAAATTCGGTTGTCTGAATGTCCACGCCTCTGTTTTACCACGCTGGCGCGGAGCTGCACCGATCCACTGGGCGATTGTGGAAGGCGACAAAGAGAGCGGAATCACCATCATGCAGATGGACGTCGGACTCGACACGGGAGACATGCTCCATGTGGTGAAAGTGCCAATCGGTGATGAAACCACCTATGAGGAGCTTCACGATACCTTAAAGGTCGAAGGTGCCTATGCCTTGATCGAAACGCTTGAAAAAATGGAACAGGGAGCGCTTGACCCTGTGAAGCAAAATGATGCGGATTCGACCTATGCGTCGATGCTTTCTAGGGATATGGCGATCATCGACTGGAACAAAAGTGGTGTTGATATCGTCAACCTGATCAGAGGATTCAATCCATGGCCGGCGGCGTTTACCACCTATGAGGGAAACCGTATCAAGATTTACCGCGCAACATTTGAAGCCTGCGAGGTGACCGGTCCTATGGGAAGTCTGATGGGAATTGAAAAGGATCACTTTTCGGTACAGGTGAAAGACGGTATCGTGAAAGTTTATGAAGTGCAAGGGATTGGTTCGAAAAGAATGCCGGTTTCTGCATATGTTTTAGGTCATACGCTTGAGAAGGGAACCCTTTTGGGAATATCCTGATGAAGGTGAAGACAAAGTTACCGGTACTTCTTATTTTCTTAGGCATGGCAACAATGATTGTCATGTTTGTGGTCTTCGGATTGCTTTCGAGCTTTAGCGAATTCGCCCTGCTCGTCGTCGTCTTTGGCATGGTAGTGCTCACAGGATTTTATGTCGTATTCTTAGGATTGATGATGCTGGTCGCACTTAGTGGTGGAATTTCCACCAAAGCGATATTGGTCTTGAGGTATCAGCTTTTAATGGTCTATCCTCTGGTCGAGGTGTTTTTCAAGGGCGAGGAGATAAGACTTTGGTTGAGGAATCAGCTGATTGAAGTAAACAATCAGCTGATGGAAAAGTGCAGGTTGAAGATTTCATCTAGAGAAATGATGATTCTCACTCCGCACTGTCTGCAGGCGTCGGATTGCGGCAGGAAGGTCACAGGCGAGCTGAATCACTGCGTCGTTTGCGGTAGATGCTCTATCGGTGATCTGCTTGAAATTGAAAAGAAGTACGGTGTGAAAAGCGTGATCGCCTCTGGTGGAACGCTGGCAAGAAAAGCGATACTCGAGACTAGGCCGCGCTTCATCATAGCGGTCGCCTGCGAGCGCGACCTGACAAGCGGTCTTCTCGATATGAAAAAGCTTCCTGTATGGGCGCTTTCGAACGAAAGACCTTTAGGCCCCTGTAGAGACACACAGGTCGATATCGTGGCTTTGTCTCAGGTGATTGAAAAGTTTATTACAAACTAGAGAGGTGAATGATGTATTTAGGATACGGGATGTCAAATCCAATCGTGCTGGTTTTAGTTTTCGGCACTTTCATATGGGCGATGATCGCTCAGCAAAAGGTAAAGTCGGCTTACCGAAAATACGGGCGAATAGGTACTCAAAGAGGGCTTAGGGGGCATGACGTCGCTCGATTCATACTTGACAACAACGGGCTTAGGCACGTGAAGATAGAAAGCGCCCAAGGGATGTTGAGCGATCACTACGATCCTAAAAAGAACGTGGTAAGATTGTCGCCCGGCGTGCATGACGGCAACAGTATCGCATCGGTTTCCATTGCCGCCCATGAAGTCGGTCATGCCATACAGCATGCCGAAAACTACGGGCTCATAGGTGTAAGGAACGCGCTGCTTCCTGCGGCTGTCGCAAGCTCCAAATACGTCGGTTTTCTCTTCTTGGCTGGATACCTGATCAGCAGGTTTGCAGGAGGACTTGTCGGAGGGCTTGTGATGGACGCGGCGATTCTTCTGTTCTTTGGAGCGGTGTTGTTCCAGGCGATCACACTTCCTGTAGAGTTCGATGCCAGTAAGCGCGCGAAACTACAACTGACAGAGTTCGGAATTGTCAACGATGAAGAGACCGCGGGTGTGAAAAGAATGTTAAGCGCTGCGGCGATGACTTATGTCGCTGCACTGGCAGTGGCCATAGCGCAACTGATCAGAATGCTCATGGTAAGAAATAGAGACTGAATTTCAACAACGACTAGTGTCAAATGACCTTAGTCGTTGTTTGTGTTTTATAGAATACATGACAGGAGGTGCGAATATGCAAAATCGTGATATAAAATGGATTGTAAAGGCGATAAAGAAAATAATGGGTGACGAAGCCTATTCCAATATCGTTGTGAATCAGATGATCACCGAGGCCGGGCTGGACGCGCAGGATGCGAGAATGTTGAGAAAAGTCGTCTACGGCGTGATCGAAAACTGGATGCTTCTTGAATATACGCTGAGCCATTACGCAAAAAAACGGATGAAACCAGAAGTGAAGTACCTGCTGATGGCAGCACTGTACGAGCTTCTTTATCTGGATGGAAGAAAAGACCACGCGGTTGTCAACCGTTACGTGGGTGCTGCGAAAAAACAGTATTCCTTCGCGAGCGGGTTCATCAACGCTGTTTTGAGAAATGCCTTGAGAGAGCCTGTGGAACTACCTGAAGCACCTGTCGCACACGCGCTTTCGATCAGGTACTCGCATCCCGAGTGGCTTGTACGAAGATGGATCGAAAATTTCGGTGAGGAAGAGACACGCAAGCTTTTAGAGGCCGACCTCAGCCAAAAACCCTTGACGCTGAGGGTGGACACCTTAAAAGAAAGTACATCCTCTGTCATTGAAAAACTGAGAAAGCACGGCGTAGACTGTATGCGGCATGAATACGTCGAACATGCGATTATCGTTAAATCCTTAGGCAACAACCGCTTGGAGCAGCTTCAATGCTTTGTGGATGGAACCGTTTTCGTGCAGGATGTCAGCTCCATGCTTGTCGGTATGGCGGCGTCGGTTGAAAAAGGAATGAGGGTGCTTGACCTATGTAGCGCACCTGGTGGTAAAAGTACCGATATCGCGTCCAGGCTTCAAGGGACCGGTGAGGTCGTCGCGTGCGACATACACCCCCATAAACTGGAGCTGGTAAAAGAAAACAAAGACAGGCTTAAGCTTGATAACATGACCCTGAGAGTACAGGACGCCCTAAAGCTTAGACAAGAGGATGTGGGAAGCTATGATGTCGTCTTGCTTGACGCACCATGTTCGGGAATGGGAATCATCGGTAGAAAACCGGAGATCAAATTGAGAAAATCGATCGAGGATATCGAGGGACTCGTCGAGGTTCAGGCTCAAATGCTTAAGGTTGCAAGTCAATATGTTAAAAGTGGTGGTATTTTGTTATACTCTACATGTACAATAGAGAGAGAAGAAAACGAAGATCAGATAGAACGTTTTCTACAGGATAACCACGGATTTGAAATTGAGAATCTAGGTGTGGATTTTTCCTTCGCATGTGAACCGACTGATTCGTTCGTCTCCTTGAGGCAATCTTCGGGATGGTCGGACGGTTTCTTTATTGCCAAGCTAAAGAAGAACTGATGATGAAAGACAATGAAGTGTGGGGTTTCCAATGGATATAGGAATTTATTCGGATGTGGGTCTGGTGAGGGAGGTCAATGAGGATTTTGTTCTTGTTGATGAAGCGTCGGGTTTGTACATCGTATGTGACGGCATGGGCGGCTACCTGGGTGGAGAAGTGGCTTCGAAAGAGGCTGCGCTGTTTCTGCTCAACACGCTTAAGCGGCATGATTTTAAAAGTTTGAGTGAAAGAGAAGTCGAAACGATCATTTTGGATACGTTTGACGCTGCCAATAAACACGTGTATGAGATGTCTTTGACAGACCATGAACTGACCGGAATGGGAACAACGGCGGTAGTCGCCCTGATGGATTACAAGAGGGTCTGGATTTGCCATGTAGGGGATTCGGGCGCCTATGTCATCACCGGCAGGCAGCTTAAAAAACTGACAAAGGACCATAGCCTCGTGCAGGAGCTGCTCGATGCCGGAACCATCTCGCAGGCGCAGGCGCTTACCCATCCAAAACGGAATGTGATCACACAGGCCCTTGGATCGGAACTGCCAGTCAAGCCTCAGCTGATAAGCTATGAGCTGTATGGCGACGATATCTTGTTGCTGTGCACGGACGGTTTAACGAATATGGTAAGTAGAGAGGATATTCTTTCGGTGGTATTGACTGCCAAATCCAATGGATCGGCCGCTAAAAAGCTGGTGGAGCTTGCTAATGAGCATGGCGGAAAAGACAATACCAGCATTATCCTTATTGGCGCTAAAGCAAAATCAAATGAACATGAAGAACAGGTGAAGTAAATGATAGGAAAAATGCTAAGCAACCGATATGAAATTATCGAACAAATTGGCGAAGGCGGCATGAGCACGGTTTACAAAGCGAAGTGCCATGTGCTTAACCGTTTGGTCGCTGTCAAGGTCCTAAAGAGGGAATTCAACAAGGATGAGGAACTCTTGGGTAGGTTCGACAAGGAAGCCAAGTCTGCTGCGAGTCTGCAGCATCCGAATATCGTCAATATTTTCGATGTCGGACACGATGGTGATGTGCACTATATCGTCATGGAACTCGTCAATTCAAGAACACTCAAGGAATTCATACAAAGCCATGATGTCTTTTTAAGAAACGACCAGATCATCCACATTGCGCTTCAAGTTGCCGAAGCCCTTCAAATGGCACACGACAAAGGGATCATTCACCGGGATATCAAACCTCAGAACATACTGATCACAGACGAGGGTGTCATCAAGGTGGCGGATTTTGGAATCGCAAGAGCCGCGACATCCTCTACGATGGTGAATACCAATGAGGCGATCGGCTCTGTCCACTATGCGTCACCGGAACAGTCCCGAGGCGGATTTGTAGATAAACGGTCGGATATCTATTCCTTTGGAATTTTGCTTTATGAGCTTGCAACAGGCAGGGTGCCTTTTGAAGGCGACACGCCGATCACTATCGCGCTAAAGCATTTGAAAGAGGAAGTCGTGCCGCCGTCGCTAGTAAACATCCATTTGAATCCCGCTCTTGAAAAAATGATCATGAAAAGCATTCAAAAGGAACCGGCAAGAAGGTATCAAAGCATATTCGAAATGATAGAACGATTTGAGCAAATGGCCATCAGTCCTGATCGGCCGCTTGAATTTGAAGAAGATGAAGCTTATGACGATATGTCCCGCACGATGGTGATGCCGGATCTGTCGGATTATCTGGATAAAGAGGACAAGTTAGCTGGAGTAGAAAAGATGTCGACACAAAAAAGAGTACAGACAACAAGAAAGAACAAGGCGAATCCTGTAGGTGTGGTTGTCGTCGCATTCCTAGGAGTGCTGATCGCGCTGATCGCACTGACGATTATTTTCGCAAAGCCCTTTAAAGTCGCATCAAAACTTCAGGAGTTCGAACTGGAGAACATCGTCGGGCAGAATTATACCGAAGTCAGCACCTTGTTTGCTGAGAACGGTCTGTATCTTGAACAGGTGGATACCGTCTACTCGGACACGGTGGATGCCAACAGCATCGTGAGCCAAAGTCCGCAAGCGGGTACGATGGTCAAAGAGGGACAGAAGATTCAAGTGATCTTGAGTCTGGGTCGTAAAATCGAAAAAATGCCTAATCTGAAAAACAAGACTTTAGAAGAGGCGAAAGTGACACTTTCAAACCTGCAGGTGGATCTTGTCGAAGTCCAGGAGGAATACAACGAACTGCCTGCGGGACTGATTCTCAGACAAACACCTGAGTCGGGTAGTGAAATCGCAAAGGGCGACGGTGTCGTGCTGGTCGTCAGTCTCGGGTCTGAATCAAAAACCGTTTACATGCCCGATATCAAAGGGCGTACTCAGGAAGATGCGATAAGACTTCTTAAGGAAATCGGTTTGAACTATGGGGCGATTGAAACGGTATATAGCGACGAGTTCGAAGTGGACCTTGTCGTGGAACAGTCGATCGCCCAGGGCCAAGAGGTAAAGGAAGGGACTTATGTCAATTTGACCATCTCGCTGGGACCTGAAACTCCTGAGATAACGGAGCCCTCCACTGAAGTGACACCGGGCGAGGGAGTGACAAGACAGTTTATCATTCCGCTTAAGCAGGATAAGGACCTCTATATCATCAAGGTCGCCAAAGTGACCGACGGTGTCGAAGAGGTCGTTTACAATCAGATCCATAGAAAAGAAGAGGAACGTGTTCAAATCAATATCACAGGTATCGGGGAGCTATATCTGAAGTTCTATATTGATGATGTGCTCTACGATGAAAGACGAGAAACATTTGAATAGGAGTCTAAATGATAGAAGGAATAATCAACAAGCTACTGGGTGGTTTTTACTATGTGATGACCGACAAGGGAGTACTTGAATGCAGAGCAAGAGGACTTTTTAGGAAACAGGATATCAAACCTCTGGTCGGAGACCGTGTAGGAGTCCAGATCGATTCCTTAGACGAGACCAAGGGATATATCATCGAAGTCAGGGAGAGGGACACACGCCTTGACAGACCGGCGGTTGCCAACGTGAACCAGTCGGTGATCGTGTTTTCGATCAAAAATCCTAAACCGAATATCCATCTTCTGGACAAGATGCTCTTTCTTTGCGAAGTGAGCGGCATCGATCCCTTGATCGTCTTTAACAAATGCGATCTCGATGAAGACGGAACGCTCTTTGACGAGTTGACGGATATCTACAAATCGACCGGATATCGGGTGATTGAAACGTCGACAAAGCAAAATATAGGTATCGATCAGTTGAGAAAAGCCCTAGAGGACAGGATCACTGTTTTCGCAGGACCGTCAGGTGTGGGTAAATCCACCCTGCTCAATGTGATCATTCCAGGACTGAAGCTGAATACGGGTGAAGTCAGTAAGAAAATACAACGTGGAAAGCATACCACTAGGCACACCGAACTGATTCTGGTGCCAGGTGGCGGATTCGTACTGGACACTCCAGGCTTCACTTCGCTGGATTTAGCGGAGATCGAACCGGAAGACATTAAAGCGTACATGCCTGAATTTGTAAAATACCAAGAGGATTGCAGGTTTCAAAACTGCAACCATATGAATGAGCCGAGCTGTGCCGTGATAGACGCTCTCAACCGTGAGGAGATCCACTTCAGCAGGTACAATTCATATAAGCTCTTGTTCAATCAGGCAGGCGAAGACAAAAGGAGGAAATCATGGTAGCATTAGCCCCATCAATCTTATCAGCGGATTTTTCAAGGCTGAACGAACATGTGAAACAAGCGGAAGCAGGCGGAATAGAGTGGTTGCATATCGATGTGATGGACGGCCATTTCGTGCCGAACATCTCTTTTGGACCGGTTGTGATCGGTGCCCTCAGACCCCATAGCGATCTGATATTCGATGTTCACCTGATGATAAAGCAACCTGAACTTTATATCGAAGAATTTAAAAAAGCGGGAGCGGACTGGATAACCGTGCACTATGAAGCGTGTCCGCATCTGCACCGTGTGATACAGCAAATCAAACAGGCCGGGCTTAAAGCGGGAGTCTCTCTCAATCCGGCGACTCCTGTGAATGTGCTCGACAGCATACTCGATGATCTTGATATGGTGCTTATCATGTCGGTGAATCCTGGCTTTGGAGGTCAGTCCTTCATTCCAAGCAGTCTGGACAAGGTTAAAAAGCTGAAGGAAATGATCACGGAAAGAAACTTGGATACCATCATCGAGATCGATGGCGGTGTGAATCTGGATAACGCCAGGATGCTTGTAGACGCGGGAGTCAACGTGCTTGTCGCAGGCTCGGCGGTGTTTGGAGCAAAAGACGTGAAAGCGCGTGTAGAAGTGTTTCATGAGCTGATGGGCGTATAGATGAAAATGCTCTTAGTTGCAAACGGCCCTGTGACGGATGATTCGGTATTGGTAGAACAGATCGAAAAAGCGGATAGGGTCATTGCGATAGACGGCGGTATGAGTCACCTCATCAGGGTAGGACACCAACCGGAACTCTGGGTAGGCGATATGGACTCCTTCGACTTTAACCTCGAGGCTGCTCCTTGGCTGTCGAGCGTTGAGATCCTGAGGTATCCGCCTGAAAAGGATGCGTCGGATACCGAACTTGCCATCGATATCGCACTCAAATTCTCTCCATCTCAAATTGTGATGATGGGAATGCTTGGTGCGAGAGTGGACCATACTCTTGCCAATTTGTCTCTGATGAAGCTGATCCATATGCGCGGGATCAAGACGAGCATCGTCGACGCGGATCAAACCGTCTACTATATGACGGGTTCCATCAAGCTTGAAAACATGATGGGAAAGACGATCTCAATAAGTCCTATCACCGATTTAAAGGGCGTAACCATCACCGGATGTCATTACCCGCTATATCAGCATAACGTCGCTAAGACGTCGTCTCTAGGGTTGTCAAACAAGGCTGTGGAGGATGTGGTGACCTATGTTGTGGAATCGGGTGAGGCTTTTGTGGTTGTTTCTGATGGGAAGTAGGGGATTGGTGATTTTGAGATTGGTGATTAAAGATTAAAGATTAAAGATTAAAGATTAAAGATTAAAGATTAAAGATTAAAGATTAAAGATTAAAGATTAAAGATTAGTTGAGGCGCTTTTGGCGTCTTTTTTTTTTTTTTTTTTTTGGTCTGCCTCCGTGAACAAAAGGCGTTCACTTTCAGGCGCTACGAACAGAATACGTTCGTAGGAGGCGTTCACTTTCAGGCGCTACGAACAAAATACGTTCGTAGGAAATAAAAAAACCCACATGTGACCATGTAGGTTTATTCATATAGAACGGACTATACAGCGCGTTCCACTTTACCAGCTCTTAGACATCTAGCGCAAACATTCACTCTCATTGCTGAGCCGTTTACTTTAGCCTTAACTCTTCTAAGGTTAGGTTTCCAAGTTCTTCTGTTGTGATTGTTAGCGTGTGAAACGTTGTTACCAGAAATCTGGCCTTTACCACATACGTGACAAACTCTAGGCATATCTTACACCTCCTTCGAGTAACTTATCAGATTTAGCACATACATTGTATCAAAGAAGATTGAATAAATCAAGCTCTTTCAAGGTATTGGAATCTGTCAGTTAAAATTGTATCATTGCGTATCGTCCCTAGTCTGTGCTCAACTACATCTAGAGAAGGATACGCTAGGTTTTTGTAGTCATAATTACAGTTACTAATTTGCAACACCAATAACCATTATAAAAAAAATCTCAAACAATTGCAATATTAAATCACATCATATAGAATAAAAGTTGATGAAATATGTTTGAGAGTGTAGTAAACTATCTATACAATAATAAAGTAGGTAGTATAATTGGTCAAGCTAAACTTTAGACACATATCCTGTACTTAGGAGGGGAACTTGTGAATTTACATGTAGATAATGAATACGGCACGATTGAAATCAACACGGATGTTATTGCCACGATTGCAGGCGCGTCTGCGATTGAATGTTATGGACTCGTTGGTATGGCTGCAAAATCAGCTACAGGTGGGATTGCTAACCTTTTGAAAAAAGAACATTTGACTAAAGGCATCAAAGTGCACACGGAAGGCGATGAGTTGACGATCGACTTATATGTCATCGTTCAGTTCGGCACCAAAATTTCTGTGGTAGCGGAGAATATTATCGCTAAAGTTAAATATAATGTTGAAAATCAGACAGGACTTAAAGTAAAAAAAGTAAATTTAAACATCGAGGGTGTGCGAGTTCAGTAGTGCCGCACAAACCTAGTAGGAGGGTATCAAGTGGAAATCAACCGTATTGACGCTGATTTATTGGTCAAAATGTTTAAACAGGGAACTGTGAATCTAACGAAACATAAAGATATCGTGGATTCATTGAACGTATTTCCTGTTCCTGATGGTGATACGGGCACCAACATGTCTTTGACGATGAATTATGCAGTAGGAGAAATGTTAAAGGGAGAGTATACATCGGTTTCTGAAGTCGCCAAGGCGATTTCAAAGGGATCCCTCATGGGGGCCAGAGGAAACTCGGGTGTCATTCTTTCACAGATTTTTAGAGGATTCGCAAAAGGCTGTGAACACCATGAGACATTAGGTGTTCTGGAATTGTCGAATGCGCTGATCGAAAGCGCGAGGACGGCCTACAAGGCGGTCCTAAAACCGGTTGAAGGAACTATCTTGACCGTCATCAGAGAAATTGGTGAGAAGGCGGAAGAACGTATAGAGGAAAGCCAGACGCTTCACGCTTTTTTTGAAGCGATGCTGGTTCAAGGTGAGCTTACGCTTAAGAATACTCCGAACCTGCTTCCACAGCTAAAGCAAGCTGGAGTGGTAGATGCCGGCGGTAAAGGATTAATGACGATCTTTACAGGTTTTTATGAAGCTCTACTCGGAAAAGAAGGACAAGATATCTCGTTCGAACTACCTTCGACGACCCCGGTACAGGCATCTATCAATCCTGACGACATCCACTTCACGTATTGCACGGAGTTTATCGTCAGAGGCGACAACTTGGAAAACGCCGATTTGAAAAATCTGATCGTGGACATGGGAGACAGCATGGTCTATGTTCCTGATGAAGACCTGATCAAGGTACATATACATACCAATGATCCTGGCCTAGTCATGCAAGAGGCGCTTAAGTTCGGTGAACTGATTAAAATTAAAATTGAAAACATGAAAGAACAACATGGCACGATACTTGATGAGCATCATGTGCATGAAGAAGTGATAAAAGGTGAAAAGAAAGCCTTCGGCTTTGTCGCCGTAGCCATGGGTGAAGGTCTTGCCGATGTCTATAGGGACTTAAAGGTGGATTATATCATCGAAGGCGGTCAGACAATGAATCCGTCTACAGAAGACATAAAAAAAGCCATCGACCAGGTCCATGCAGAGCACGTATTCATCTTACCGAACAACTCCAATATCATCCTTGCGGCCAATCAGGCTAAAGAACTTTCGGAGCAATCGGTCTTTGTACTTCCAACGAAGACAGTGCTTCAGGGAATCAGCGCGATGCTGGCATTCGACCCGCATCATGACGCACAAGGCAATTTCGATGAAATGCTGTCTGCGATCAGTGACGTGAAATCCATTCAGGTGACCTATGCTGTAAGGGATACGGTGGTGAACGATATCGAGATTTCAACCGATGACTATTTAGGCATCCTTGACAATCAGATCGTCGCTTCTGCAAAAGATATGAAAGAAACCATCTTCAGTGCGATGGAACTTGCGGTGGACGATATGTCTGAAATCGTAACGGTCTACTATGGTGAAGACGTGTCAGAATCCGATGCGAAAGCTTTGGCTGAAGAGCTTGAAGAGCGATATGAAGATATTGAATTTGAAGTGTATCCAGGCAAACAGCCGATCTACTACTATCTGATTTCTGTAGAATAGGAAACATTGCAGTCAACTGCTGAACAAAACCGTCATCGGGCACCGCTCTGATGACGGTTTTATTTTGTGCTCAAACCTCAAGGGTCCATGTAACTCACTTGCTCATAATAGCGATTCATCTGTTATAATTAATAAACAGAGAAGGAGCCAAATTATGTTATACTCACCAATTTCATCTCTCAAGGGTATTGGACCACAAAAAGAGAAGCGGTTCAACCAATTGGGGGTTTTCACATTAGAAGATCTGATCATGCACTTGCCAAGGCGTTATGAGGACAGGCGTGTGGTGATTCAGATAGCGGAAGCCTTGAACGAGGAAAAAGCCGTGCTTAAGGTCACCGTGCTAAGCCATAGGACTTCTAGGATCAAAGCCAGACAGACCATGACTAAAATCAGCGTGGATGACGGTTCGGGAAGGGCCGAGCTCGTCTTTATGAACATCAACTATATCGATAAGCAGTTTATCGTTGGAGAGACTTACTGGGTTTACGGAGCAGTTAAGGTAAGCGGACGGCAGGTTAGCCTATTTCATCCGGAATTCATCCATGTGGAAAAGGCGGAAAACGGCTTTGGCATCGTACCGGTCTATGCGCTGACAGACGGACTTACACAAAAGGACGTCTATAAGGCTGTCGGGCAGGTGACTGCCGAAATGGGTAGACTGAGGGATGTTCTTCCTAACACGATCCTCGACAGGCATGGTTATCCGTCCTTAGCTGATGCGGTAGCGGGCATGCATTTTCCCGAGGACGTGGAAGACCTGCAGATCGCTAGAGAGCGCATGATCTATGAGGAGCTCTTCCATTTGCAAATGGCACTGCTGGTCATTAAAATGCACGTGAGGGAGATCGAAAAGCCACGGCGGTATGGAAGTATTACAGGCGATGTCCACCACCTGTTTCCCTTTGAGCTTACCAAAGGACAAAAGGATGCTGTCGAGGAGATCTTTAAGGATATGGACAGCGTCCACTGCATGAATAGGCTCTTGCAAGGGGATGTAGGTTCCGGGAAGACCGCTGTCTCTGTAGCAGCTGTCTATAAGGCTGTAAAAAGCGGATATCAGGCTGCAATCATGGCGCCGACTGAAATACTTGCAAGACAACACGATGAAAGTTTTAGAAAATTCCTGGGAGAGGACGTAAAGATCGTATTGCTGACCTCTCAGGTTAAGAATAAGGCTGGTCTGATAGAGCAGGTCGAGGCGGGTGAGTTCGATGTGATAATCGGAACCCATGCCTTGATTCAGAGCGAGGTGAGGTTCAAGGCCTTAAGTCTTGTGATCACCGATGAGCAGCATAGGTTCGGTGTCGGTCAAAGGCAGATCATAGCGGATAAGGCCGGCGTGCCGATCGATACGCTTGTGATGTCGGCGACTCCGATTCCGCGAACCCTTTCCTTAATCATCTATGGGGACATGGATGTTACGATGATCAAAGAGAGACCTGTGGGCAGATTGCCGATCCATACGCATTATGTCAAGACCTCCAAGGTCAAGGACATGCTCGTCTTTATCAAGGAGAAGCTCGCTGTTGGGGAGCAGGCTTATTTTGTAGCCCCTTTGATTGAAGAATCGGAACATGTGGATTTGAAATCCGCAAAAGAACTCTATGAAGAACTCGAACCGGTATTCAGGCAAGAGGGCATCGCATGGCTTCATGGAAAAATGAAACCAAGCGAGAAAAATGAAATTATGGAAAAGTTCAAGACGGGTAAGATAAAGGTCTTGATAGCGACCACGGTCATCGAAGTCGGAGTGGACGTGCCGAAGGCGACCATGATGGTCATCACTCATTCCGAACGCTTCGGCCTGTCTCAGCTGCATCAGCTTAGAGGTCGCGTGGGAAGAGGTGGCGGTCAGTCCTATTGTTTCCTGCTTTCCGATTCGCCAGGAAAAATCGCAAAGGAAAGAATCAAAGTGATGGTATCAACCGATGACGGCTTCGAGATAGCCAATAAGGATCTGACCATCAGGGGTCCGGGTGAGATCATAGGGACCAGACAACATGGACTTCCGGAGCTGAAACTCGCTGATTTGACTAAACATGGAGATATACTGGATAAGGTGCAATTGGACTGTCAAGACCTACTTGTGGACGAGTATGTGACAGAGGAATATATCGCGTGGCTTTCCAAACACCTAGTCTTATAATAGGAGTATGGGTGTGTGGATTTGGAGTTTTGATTACAGAGGGTTGTCTTGGGTATTTACAGTCATGTACACGGTTTATGTTAATCGTGTCTATTGCTGTTGAAAGAATAATAAGGAAAAATGTATGAAAAATAAAAAGCTCTCTACAGGACTTTACATTAAATTCATATTATCGGTGATCCTGCCAGTGACTATTCTAAGTTTCGTGGCGATTTCCTATGCGCTCGATTATCTGACCGATTTGACACTTGCAAGAAATGCGCAGATTCTTGATATGTTGGTCTCTCGCATAGACAATACATTCTATACACCCATAAACGAGCTGAGCAATCTACGAAACCACATGCTAAGAGTCGGTTATGACCAAAGGGAAGAGGCTATCGACCTGATGGCTGTCAACGCCAAGACGGACGAGTACTTTTCTTTGTATGCTGTCACGGACGCAGACGGTTTGGTGGTCGCTGTTTATCCTGAGAACGATAGGATGACCGGCATTGACTATAGTGGAAAGAGCAATGTAAAAAGAATCATGGATGGAGAATATATCGCATGGTCGTCGCCATCTACAGATGCCCAGACGGGTGCGAATGTCATTGAACTGTCCATTCCACTTAATGAAGGCTACGTGCTGACAGGTGTCGTCGACCTGAGGGTCATTCAGGTACTTGTAGAGGATATCACCTATAAGGGTGAGGTTATCGTGGGAGTCACAGACGACACCGGTAAATATATCGCCCACACCGACTACAGCATGGTCATGAACGAAATGACCGATCCGCTGATTCTGTCCGCTGAAGAAGAGGACGTGCAAACCGTGATGCTAAACGGCGAGAAGTTTGTACCGCTTAAAAAGTCGATCGGAAGGGAAGGGTGGCAGGTGGTCGCCTATCAGAACAAGAATGCGATTCATACAGAACTGATTCAACTTGTCTTTTGGATGGGCGTCATTGCGGTGCTTTCGATTGTTTTTGTAAGTGTCATCGCATCGAAAAGCATCAACCATATCATGGTCAATGTCAATGTGCTCAAGAACTATGTAAAGAGAGTGGGTAGCGGAGATTATCAGTCAGAGACGCTGACTTCTCCTTTTGAAGAGTTTCAGACGATGATCGCCAGTTTTGAAAACATGGTTTTAGAAGTCAAAAAACGCGAAAAGGATATTTTAGATAAGCAAAACCAGATAACGACGATGAACGAAGAACTTGAAGTCAGAGTGGAAGACCGCACCAACAAGCTCATTAAGGCGAACCTATACCTTGAAAAGACGCTTGAGGACCTAAAAGAGACCCAGTCGCATCTGATCGAATCCGAAAAGATGGCGTCCCTTGGAAATCTTGTGGCGGGAATCGCCCATGAGATCAACACTCCGATCGGCGTAGGTCTGACAGCTGCCTCCTATCTTCAAAAGGAGACGGAAGAAGTCAATATCGCTTTTGCCAGGGGTGAACTGACAAAGGGGCTCTTCGAGGAATACCTGGGAACTTGTGAAGAGAGTGTGCGTATCATCATGGCCAATGTCGAAAGAGCGTCCAATCTTGTGAAATCCTTTAAGATGGTGGCGGTAGATCAGTCAAGCGGCGACGAAAGGATCTTCAATCTCAAAGAGTATATCGAAGATACGATCAAATCCCTTAAGCCTAAACTTAAAAAGAAAGATGTGGACATTGAGCTGGATATAGACAATGATATAAACATGATCACAAATCCAGGAGACATCTCCCAGTTGACGACTAATTTTATCGTGAATGCGCTCACCCATGCTTTCGGTGAAAGAAAAGGCGTGCTCAAGATCAGCGGGAAACTCACCACCCATGGCATCCAACTGGTATTCAAAGACGATGGAGTCGGAATGCCAAGCCATGTGAAGGAGTTTGTCTTCGAACCCTTCTTCACTACAAAAAGAGGACAGGGCGGTAGTGGTTTAGGACTGAATATCGTGTATAATATCATTACACAGAAATTTAGAGGAACAATCAGATGTGAAAGCGAAGTCAATGTGGGGACAACCTTTATTATCGACTTGCCGCTTTCAGACAAAGTACTTGTGAGGAGTCAAAATGCGCGTCATATCGGGGAAAGCTAGGGGAACACACCTTAGAACCATAGAAGGAATGAGTACACGGCCGACAACGGACCGGGTGAAAGAAGCCTTGTTCAGCAGTATACAGTTTGAAGTTTTAGATGCCAATTGCCTGGACGCTTTCGCAGGATCCGGTGCCCTTGGTATAGAAGCGCTCAGTAGAGGCGCTGAACTTGCGGTCTTCATCGACCAGTCGCCAGAGTGCGTCAAGGTGATCAATCAGAACCTTGTGAAGACGAGTCTTATTGATAAGGCCAAGGTGATCAAAGGAGACGTATTCGATGTCGTTTCAAGACTCAAAGGCACGGTAAGCCCGTTTGGTCTTGTGTTTTTAGATCCGCCATACGGTCAAGGACTTTGTGAAAAAATCATTTTAAGGCTAATTCAAGATGACATGCTCATAAAAAACGCTATAATAGTCATAGAGCACGATAATAACGAAATACTTGAAGCGACCATCGGTCCTTTTATTCGTGTAAAATCAAAAAGGTATGGTAGTACGTACCTATCGACATACAGGGAGGCTGATTGATGAAATTGGCGGTTTATCCAGGAAGTTTCGATCCGCTTACAAACGGACATTTAGATTTGATAAAAAGGGCAGCACTTCTGTTTGACCATGTGATTGTCGCGATTTCAATCAATAGCAGTAAAAAACCTATGTTTGAACTCGACGAGAGAAAAAAGATGATCGAAGAAGTGGTTTCAGAATTTGACAATGTCACTGTGGATACGGTAGGGGGACTTATCGTAGACTACATCTCAGAAAGAGAGAATGCCGTCCTGATAAAGGGGCTGCGCGCGCTGTCTGATTTTGAAATGGAGTTCCAAATGGCGCTTATGAACCGCAAATTAAAACCGGAAGTAGAAACATTATTTTTGATGACTAGTATGGATTATGCTGCGGTCAGTTCTTCAATTGTTAAGGAAATCAATCGATTTGGCGGAGACATCTCTGAGCTCGTACCGCCACTCATCGCTGAGGCTATGGTTAAAAGGAGAGGTTAATAGATATGAAAGTTCTTGAATTATTGGAGCAGTTAGAAGATTTGATTGAAAACTCGTCAGGCGTTCCCTTGTTCGGTAAGGCGCTGATAGACCGTGAGGAAGTGCTGGCGATCTTAAAAGACGTCAGGCTTGTGATGCCGGATGAAGTGAAACAGGCGAAATGGATCAAGGACGAACGCGGCAAGATACTGAATGACGCTCAACAAGAGTCGGAGCGTATTTTACGCAGCGCTCAAAGCGAAGCGAATGTGATTGTGGCAGAAGCTCAGGACAGAGTGGAAAAACTCGTTCAAAAAGACGAAATCGTCAAGATCGCGCGCGTCAAAGGGCAAGAAATCATCGATACTGCCAAAATGCAAAGCGTTGAGATAAAAACAGGTGCCTATCGATACGCGGATGATGTGATGGGGCAACTGGAGATTAATCTTGAAAAACACTACGACTCGGTAAAAAGAAACCGTATCGAGCTTGAAAAATATCAGCTTAAGGCTCAGGAATAGTCAGTAAGGAAACCGCATAAGCGGCTTTAATCAGCTAAGCGGTTTTCTCAGTCATCTAGCCAGTCGACAAATGTTGACTGGTTTTTTAGCGGAGGTAGGGAATGAGAATATGTGGTCTTATCACAGAATACAATCCTTTTCACAATGGACACTTGTATCATGCCAGTGAAGCGAAGAGGCAGACAGGGGCGGATGTAGTCGTAGCCGTCATGAGCGGACATTTTCTTCAACGGGGAGAACCGGCGATGATGGACAAGTGGCAGCGTGCGAAAGCGGCGGTGGAAGCTGGTATCGATCTGGTGATAGAATTGCCGGTCTATTACAGTACCGCTAGCGCCGAGATGTTCGCCTACGGTGCTGTGGCGCTGCTTGACAGACTTGGAGCGGATGTGATCTGCTTCGGAAGTGAAAGTGGTGACATAAGTTCTTTGATGGAGGTCGCGGCGGTGATCGATCGACCGAGCGATGTCTTTGACCAAGTGGTCAGAAAACACCTTGATGAGGGACTCGGTTATCACGTGGCAAGAGCGAAAGCGGTGGATGAGGTGCTGGGCGTGCATTACGCTTTCAGTGCGAACAACATCTTGGGTATCGAATACATCAGGGCGGTTAAACGACTTGAAAGTGCCATGGAGATAACAACGATTAGGCGTATCGGCAATGACTATAACGATAAGGATATCAAGTCGCCTATCGCATCTGCGACGGCTATAAGAGAACTGTTCAAGTTTAGACCCGTTGACTGGGAGACCTTAAGGACGACCGTGCCGCAAACCACCTTTGATGCCATTTACGACTACTCAAAATACACGACACTTGATGACTTTCACACGATTTTCAATGCGGTGGTCTTAAGGGAGGGTCCGTCAGGACTCAGAAAATACCGTGATGTGAAAGAAGGACTTGAAAATAAGATTGTTTCTTCGATCGGAGAGGTCGGCGGACTGGAAGCGACGATTGAAGCGATCAAGTCCAAAAGGTACACGCGTACCCGTATCCAACGTATGATCACATCGATCTTACTGGGGATTGAAGCGTTTGAAGACCCTTATACGCTTGAATGGCTCGATTATGCCAGAGTGCTTGCCTTCAACGAGCAAGGGAGCGAGCTGATCAGACACATCAAGAAGACAAAAGAGATCACGATTCTCACGAATCTGGCGCGTGATTTAAAAAAATATCGCAAGAACAACCCATTAATTGAGTTAGATATCAGGGCGACGGGTATGTATTCACAAGTAAATCATTCTATAAATATGAGAAGTGATTATGTAATGAGGCCGATTAAAGTGGAATGAATGAATATTGTATACACCATACAAAATTTTCAAATGTTAAGATTCTGAAAAACCCTTGCAAATCCACACAAAACCTTGTATTTTTTTGTGATTGAATTATAATGAATATGTGAGAAATTTGTGCGGTACAACTTTTATCTGGGGGGACATCCATGAACATTTTAGTGATTAACTGCGGTTCTTCATCTTTGAAGTACCAACTTATCAACATGAATGATGAATCAGTATTGGCCAATGGTTTAGTAGAGCGTATTGGTTTAGAGGGTTCAAGACTTAAGCACCAAGCTTTTGATAATGAAAAAGTTACAATCGAAGTTCCAATGAATGACCATAAGGAAGCGCTTAACAACGTACTTGCTGCTATTGTTAACCCTGAATATGGATCAATCAAAGAGTTGAATGAAATTAACGCTGTAGGTCACAGAGTTGTTCACGCAGGTGAAAAATACTCGGCTTCTGTAATCATCGATAAAGATGTTATCGCTGCCCTTGAAGAGTGTATCGAACTTGCGCCACTTCACAACCCACCAAACCTGATGGGTATCGAAGCGATGCAAGAACTTCTTCCAGGCGTACCTATGGTCGGTGTGTTCGACACAGCCTTCCATCAGACAATGCCAGAAGTAGAGTACATCTACCCGCTACCATACGAAATGTATCAGAAATACGGCGTACGTCGTTACGGCTTCCACGGAACATCTCACAGATATGTTTCTCAAAGAGCTGCTGACATCTTAGGCAAAGACATCAAAGATCTTCGTTTGATCGTTTGTCATCTTGGAAATGGTGCTTCACTATGTGCGATCGACGGTGGTAAATCAGTTGTCACATCGATGGGCTTCACACCTCTTGAAGGTCTTGTGATGGGAACTCGTTGCGGAGATATCGACCCAGCGATCGTTACTTACCTGATGGAAAAAGAGAATCTTGATGTTCAAGGAATCAACGATGTATTGAATAAGCAATCTGGCGTATTCGGCATTTCTGGAATCAGCTCTGACTTTAGAGATATCGAGAATGCTGCATTCGACGGCGACAAACGTGCACAACTTGCCCTTGATTCTTTCGACGGCAGAGTAAGAAAATATATCGCTGCCTATGCGACAGTTATGGGTGGTGTTGACGCAGTGATCTTCACAGCAGGCTTAGGTGAGAACTCTGCGATGAACCGCGCAAGCATTTGTGATAAACTTCAGTTCATGGGTATCGAAGTCGATGCTGAAAAGAACAATGTTCGCGGCAAAGAGGCGATCATCAGTAAGGATAACGCTACTGTGAAAGTTATGGTAGTACCTACTAATGAAGAGCTTATGATCGCAAGAGATACTTTGGAACTTGTTAGTAAATAACGACAAGTGTCAGCTCGCTTAAAAGCGAGCTGATTTTCTTAAAAACTTTCACCACACATTATTGACAAATATACAACGTCTATGTATAATAAGAATGTTGTATTTTGAGGTGGATTATGCAACTAGATTTATTTGATTTGAAGCAAAATCGGAAGAAAGAGATTTCTTTCGAAGAAACACTTACATTCGCAAAAGATATGCTTATCGGTCATAATGTAGATAGCGTAGAGCCGTTTGCTGTTGCCGGTAAAGTGTGTTTTCTAGATAACAAGCTTTATATTCATTTTCACTATGAAGGTATGGTACACTTCGTATGTGACAGATGCTTGTCGGTCTTTGCCTATGCGCTCAAAAATGAGGTAAGCAGAGAACTGTCGGAGTTAGATGAATTTGATGTGGACTGGCTTGTTATTCGAGATGGGAAAATAGATTTAACTGAGGCGCTAACGGATGATATTCTTATCAATTTACCGATTCAGTTGTTGTGCTCCGAAAATTGTGAGGGCTTATGTCCTACATGCGGAGCGAATCTAAACGTTGAATCATGTGAGTGCGATAATGAAACGATTGATCCAAGATTAGAAGGTCTCAAGAACTTCTTTAACTAACTCTGAGGAGGTGGAAACATGGCAGTACCAAAGCGTAAGACATCCAAGGCAAGAAGAGACAAAAGAAGAGCGTCTAACATCAGAATGACAGCTCCTCAAGTAATCAAATGTCCTCAATGCCACGAACCTAACATGCCGCACAGAGTATGTGCAGCTTGCGGTCATTACAAAGGCAAAGAAGTAATTGCTGTTGACTAATTAGTAATCAAAACCGTTTCTTATTTTAGATAAGAAGCGGTTTTTTTTATTTTTTGCAAAGAGAAGATTTTAGTTTCGTTAGGAGGGAAGAGGAGTGTACCTCGTGCTGCGCACTCGGGTTTTACTTCGCTTGCGCTCAGGCTGTCTGTGGCTGCGCCACGCTTTAACCGTTATAGCGTGGCGCAGCCACAGACAGCCGAGTTTGCAGAGCAAACGAATACAGCCTGAGCACGCAGTGCGAAGTATAACCCGAGCCACGCGAGGTACTCCCCTCAAAAAACTCCCCCTAATCCTTCCTTAATCCGCGATTGCTCTTTCAAAGCGTTGAAAAAACTTGTATACTAACAGTAGTACCTGCTCATAACTCCTACGGTTAGGAGAATAGTATAAGAGTCATTGACATTTTTAAAAATGATGCTATACTAATTACTAGTAGCAGGTACTAATAAATAAGGATAGAGGTGGTCTCTTGTCAAAACGGAAATTTAAAAAACAAGAGAGGCATCAAGCACTTAACGATTTATTAGATGCCGATCCGTTTTTAACAGATGAAGAATTATGTGAAAAGTTCAATGTGAGCATTCAGACGATACGTCTTGACAGGCTTGAATTGAATATTCCGGAACTAAGAACTAGAGTTAAATCGGTAGCTACTAAACAGTATGATAAATTGCAGTCGATTTCTAAAGCTGAGATCGTTGGGGATCTGATAGACCTTCAACCGAATGTCAGCGGGATCTCCTTTTTAGAAGCAGACGCGGGCATGGTGTTTAAGAAGACTAAGATCGTAAAAGGGCATTATATCTTTGCGATGGCGGAATCCTTGGCACTTGCGGTTATTGATGCTAAAGTGGCGCTGACTGGTGTTGCTAATGTCAAATATCAAGAACCTGTATATGCCGGCGATAAACTTGTTGCAAAAGCTGTAGTAAAGAGCATGCAGGGAAATGAATACTACGTTCATTTACGCATTATGGTAAAAGACCAGGAAGTGTTCAGATCCAAGTTTAAAATGACTGCGATGGAAGGATGATCAGATGAGAATAGCAATTGATGCAATGGGTGGTGACCACGCTCCTAAAGCGGTCATCGATGGAGCTGTACTTGCTCTAAAAGAAACGGATGCTACAATCGTACTTTATGGCGACGGTTCAATGATTGAAAAATGTCTGATTGGATTAAATTATGACAAGTCGCGGATTGAAGTGGTGCATTGTACCGAAGTGATTGAAAATGAAGATAAACCGGTAAAAGCCATCAAAGGTAAGAAAGACTCATCGATGGTAAGAGGTTTTCAAGATGTTAAGGAAGGAACCGTGGATGCGTTCATATCTGCTGGGAACACGGGCGCGTTACTTGCTGGAGGCACACTAAAGATCGGCAGAGTCAAGGGCATAAAACGTCCGGCTCTAACCACCGCTTTTCCTACAGAAAAGGGGATATCGGTCTTAGTGGACGCTGGAGCGAATACAGAATGCGACCCCATCAACCTACAGCAGTTCGCTTTCATGGGGCACCTATATGCTAAAGAGGTTATCGGTATCGACGATCCAATCACTGGACTTGTCAATATCGGTACAGAAGATGAAAAGGGTAATACTCTCTATAAGGAATCATTTAAGCTGTTAAAGGCTACTGAGGGTATCAACTTCATGGGTAATTTAGAAGCCAGAGATATTCCGACAGGCCTTGCAGATGTCATCGTTTGTGACGGATTCACTGGAAATGTTGTGTTAAAGCTAACTGAAGGCGTTGCCAAATCGTTCTCTAAAGCCATAAAAGAAGCGGTCATGATGTCGACGCTTTCAAAAATCGGAGGTCTTCTGATCAAAAAGGGGATGGACCGTTTTAAAGCCAAGATGGATTATGCCGAATATGGTGGAGCGCCGCTTCTCGGACTGAAAAGACCGATTGTGAAGGCGCACGGCAGTTCGAACGCTAAAGCGTTTATGAACGCGATCAAGTATGCGGAACGTTATGCTAAACATGACATCATTACTAAAATGGAGGCCTTTCTCGATTAGGAGGCTAATGTGAAACGAGCAGCAATTTTAGGAACGGGTAGATATCTACCAGAAAAAGTTGTTACGAACTTTGACTTAGAAAAAAGAGTGGATACCAACAACGAGTGGATTGTGACTCGTACAGGTATAGAAGAAAGAAGAGTTGCCGCAGAGGACGAAGCTACTTCGGACATGTCTGCTAAAGCAGCGATGAAAGCGATTGAGAAAGCTGGACTTACTCCACTTGATATCGATATGATCATCGTTGCGACAGTGACGCCGGATATGGCATTCCCATCCACTGCTTGTCTTGTACAGGATTTGATAGGAGCAAAGAACGCTGCGGCATTTGATGTCGAAGCCGCTTGCTCAGGTTTCTTATACGGACTCAGTATGGCAACGGCCTTTATCAGTTCTGAAATGTATAAAAACATCCTAGTCGTGGGAGCTGAGACAATGTCAAGCATCATCGACCCTAACGACAGAAACACGGTCATCCTATTCGGTGACGGTGCGGGGGCTGCGGTTGTCGGTCAAGCGACTGGCGATGAGGGAATCCTTTCGACAGTGCTTGGCGCAGACGGTGAAGGTGGAAAGTACCTGACCCTGCCGGCTGGTGGCTCAAGAAAGCCTGCCTCTCATGAGACAGTGGACAACAAGGAACATTATGTTCACATGGCGGGAAGCGATGTTTTCAAATTCGCCGTTCGGATCATGGGTAACGCTTCTGTGGAAGCTGTTGAAAAAGCAGGTCTTTCGATTGAGGATGTAGATGTTCTCGTTCCTCATCAAGCCAACATAAGAATTATTTCTGCGGCTGCCAAAAGGTTGAAACTTCCGATGGATAAGGTGAAGGTCAACCTAAACAAATATGGTAATATTTCTGCGGCATCGATTCCGATAGCGCTTGATGAAGCGATTGAAGAGGGCATGGTAAAGAAAGGTGACAACGTCGTGTTGACAGGCTTTGGTGGCGGATTGACATGGGGTTCCACCGTGATAAGATTCTAGGAGGCATTATGTCTAAAATAGCATTGGTTTTTCCAGGACAAGGTGCACAGTACGTCGGGATGGGACAGGAACTGTCTGAACGTTATCCCGAAGCGAAAAAGATATTTGACCTAGCGACTTCAGTGATCGGCTATGACATGTCTGAGATGTGCTTCAGCGGTCCTGAAGAAGCGCTTAAAATAACTGAAAACACACAGCCTACGATCTTAACAGCTTCTGTGGCAACCTATGAAGTGTTAAAAAAAGCAGGAGTAAAGGCGGATGTTTTCGCAGGTCTCAGTTTAGGTGAATATTCGGCGCTTGTAGCTGCCGGAGCGCTTAAGTTTGAAGACGCCGTTCGCATTGTGAAGATGCGCGGAAAGTACATGCAAGAAGAAGTGCCCCTAGGAATAGGCGGAATGGCTGCGATACTTGGTCTTGACGACGAAGCTGTGGAAGAGGCGTGTAAGCGTTCCTCATCTGTTGGCATTGTCGAACCAGCTAACTACAACTGCCCAAAGCAGCTTGTCATAGCAGGAGAGATCACAGCAGTCGAAAAAGCGGTCGAGGAAGCTAAGGCATTGGGTGCCAAAAAAGCAGTGATGCTGCCTGTATCAGCCCCTTTCCATACCTCAATGCTTAAAGGTGCGGGTGTAAAACTTGGCACAGAGCTCGATAAGTACGAATGCGGTAACTTCGAAGTTCCTGTCGTTGCGAACGTAGATGCGCAGTATTACAAGGGAACGGAAGAAGTGAAACATAAGCTTGTAGACCAGGTGAGCAATCCTGTCATGTGGGCGAAAAGCGTGGAACAGATGGTGGCTGACGGAGTAACAACGTTTATTGAAGTTGGTCCAGGAAACGCCTTATCCAAGTTCATCAAGAAAATCAACAAAGAAGTTAGGATCTTAAATGTTCAAGACGTTGCAAGTCTCGAAAAGACCATCGCAGCTCTAGACGGTAAGGAGTAAATGTATGAACTTAACAGGTAAGAATGCCATCATCACTGGTGGCTCACGTGGTATCGGTCGTGCAATCGCTCTTAAACTCGCATCGCTCGGTGCGAATGTCGTTGTCAACTACACTTCATCTGACGTTGCTGCCCTAGAAGTAGTCAAAGAAGCTGAAGAGTTAGGTGTAAAGGCACTTGCCATCAAAGCGGACGTATCTATCGGCAGCGATGTCGAAGCGCTTGTAAGTCAAGTAAAAAAGGAATTTGGATCCATCGATATCCTAATCAACAATGCCGGTATCACACGTGATGGCCTCTTGATCAGAATGAAAGAGGACGATTGGGACAAAGTGCTTGATATCAACTTAAAAGGAGTCTTCAACGCCACTAAACATGTGGGCAAGATCATGTTGAAGCAAAAAACCGGTAAAATTGTGAACATCACATCGGTGGTCGGCATCATGGGGAATGCAGGTCAAGCGAACTACGCCGCGTCAAAGGCGGGTGTGATCGGATTCACAAAATCGGTGGCTAAGGAATTTGCATCGAGAGGGATCAATATCAATGCGATCGCTCCAGGTTTTATCCGTTCGGATATGACAGATACACTTTCTGATGAAGTCAAAGAGAATTACTTTAGAAACATTCCAATGGGTGCTTTAGGTGAAACTGAGGACGTAGCAAATGCAGTTGCATTCTTATGTTCGGATTTGGCAAAATACATTACGGGTCAGACATTAAATGTTGACGGTGGCCTGGTAATGTAGTTTAATAGATTTGTCGATTAGGCAAACAACAATTTATAAGAAAAAAAGGAGAATTAACATGGTATTTGATAAAGTAAAAGCAATCATCATCGATCAATTAGGTTTGGACGCAGACGTAGTAATTGAACCAGCTACATCACTTATGGGTGATCTTGAGGCTGATTCACTTGACGCAGTTGAAATCATCATGGCTTTGGAAGATGAGTTCGATATCGAAATTCCAGACGAAGACGCCGAGAAATTCAAAAACATCGGTGATATAGCAAAGTACATCGAAGCAAATCAATAGGAGGCTTTTCATGAAAAGAGTAGTAATCACAGGCATAGGTGTTGTAAGTCCAATCGGTACTGGTAAAGATGCTTACTGGCAGGCACTAAAAGAAGGCAAGAATGGCGTAGGTCCAATCACTGCATTTGATGCTACTGATTTTGCTACTCAGTTCGCCGCAGAAGTCAAAGACTTTGATCCTACCGACTATCTGGACAAGAAAGAAGCGAAGCGAATGGATAGATTCACTCAGTTCGCTGTCGCAGCTGCCCAGTTGGCTGTGAAGGACTCATTGTTAAACCTCGATACGATCGACCATGAACGTTTCGGCGTTGTCATGGGAAGTGGTATCGGCGGTATCAACACATTGGAACAAGAACATGCCAAACAGCTGGATAAGGGTGGAATGCGTGTCAGTCCGTTCTTAATCCCTATGATGATTACCAACATGGCGTCTGGCCAATTATCGATGCAATTTGGGGCAAAAGGTCCAAATTACACGGTAATTACCGCTTGTGCTTCCGGCACAAACGCGATCGGAGACGCTTTTAAGGTAATTCAACGTGGTGATGCTGATATCATGCTCACAGGCGGCACGGAAGCGTCGATCACCCCACTTGGATTCGGTGGTTTCTGTGTTATGAAAGCTATGTCAAGAAGAAACGAGGATCCGTCCACAGGCTCTAGACCTTTTGATCTGGACCGTGACGGGTTCGTAATGGGAGAAGGCTCAGGAGTGCTTGTAATAGAGACACTTGAGCATGCTCAGGCACGTGGCGCTAAAATTTATGCAGAGATACTCGGGTACGGTATGAGTTCGGATGCCTACCATATCACAACACCGGCTCCAGGCGGAGAAGGTGCTGCGCGTTCGATGAAAAACGCAATCAAGGACGCGGGTTTGACACCTGAACAAATCGATTATGTGAACGCACATGGTACATCGACACCCTATAACGATAAATTTGAAACGATGGCTATCAAATCGGTATTTGGCGACCATGCTTACGATCTAGTCGTGAATTCGACTAAATCGATGACAGGCCATTTACTTGGAGCATCAGGTGCTGTTGAGGCGATAGCTGCAATTTTGGCGATCGAAGAAGGGTTTGTTCACCCGACGATCAACTATACGACTCCTGATCCTGAACTCGATTTAAACTATGTGCCTAATGTAGGAATTCATAAGGAAGTCAACTACTTCCTATCCAATTCTTTAGGTTTTGGTGGACATAACGCTACAATTTGTATCGGTAAGTTCAAATAAAGAAAGAGTCGAGTATTGACCAGAGAGTCGATACTCGGCTTTTATTTTATTATGTGGTATACTGATATCAGAAATTGTGGGGGTAAATGTAATGGAGAATGCAATCAATGAATTGTTCTCTGATGAGCTGAAGCACCTGTTGGGCTTGTCGAGTATCGGACTTTGTGTCATTTTACAGGGTGATGTCATCACCTTTTTCAATAGCGAATTCTATGAGAAATTTGATATAAATACGGAAAGAGCCTGTCTGTCCGATTGGATCAACTTGATTGACCCAAGTGAGCAGGAAAGCATAAGACAGAAATTACAAGAACAGTTTATAACCGGTCAACCCCTTGTAGAGTCAAAATATCGGGTGAAAACAAAAAACGGCGACTACATCTGGATTTTGACCACTTCTGTCGCCAAGTACGGCGAAGACGGTCAAGTGGTAGGTTTTTTAAGCGCTCATAACGATATTACCGATAAACAGACCTATGAGGACCATATTCACAATTTGGCATATACGGACGTTTTGACAGGACTCTCCAATCTAAGGATGCTGGAGTTTCAGATAAACGATCCTTTTAAATATCTAGAAAGACCCCATCTTCTGATGTTCGGAATCGATGGGTTCGGACAGTTTTATGACGCGTATGGAAGACGGGCTGCCGAGAGGCTGCAGTTTGAGTTTTCTGTGCTGCTTTCGGAGTATGAGATCAAAGGAACCAAACTGTATCATGTGGACAGGGACGAGTTTGTAGTGCTGATCGACTCGACCATCGATTTTGATGTCGAGGACTACTTCAGGGATATCGCCAATGATTACCAAAGGCTTCTGTTTGGTGGTCGACAGCTGCAATCACTAAAGCTTATCGGAGCGCTTATTCCAGCGATCTACCATGATGCCAAGGTCGATCTGACCCTGAATATGGCAAGACTTACCATCAGAAGCATCATCGATAAGGAAATCGTCGATTTTGTCGTTTATGACGAATCGATGGCCGCGCACTTAAGAAAAAGGGAAATCATCGAAAAGGGTCTGCTACAAGCGATCGAAGATGATGAGATACATGTCTATTTCCAGCCGATCCTAAGGTCGGATGGTATTGTCGTACGCGCTGTCGAAGCGCTTGTAAGATGGGACAATCCTGAGATAGGACTTATCGGACCGGACGATTTTATCGGTGCTGCCGAGTTGTCCGGTGAAATACTGGCGCTTGGACGATATGTGGTTGAACAGTCGTGCAAGATGCTTGTCGAAGTCGAAAAAAAATTGAACCGCTGCATCAACGTATCAGTCAATGCGTCCGTCGTGGAACTGATGCAAGAAGGTTTTGCCAACAACGTGCAAAATGTAGTGAACCGATATGGATTAGGCTTGGATCGTATAGCGATCGAAGTTACAGAATCGATGGGGCTTAACGAAGGCTCCAAGGCCGATAGGGAAATCAGAGAACTTAGAAAATTGGGTATAAAAGTGGCCCTTGACGACTTTGGAACGGGTTACTCATCCTTTGACAGTCTGATGAAACATCCCTACACGACGCTCAAGCTCGACCGTCTCTTTATGGAGCGTCTGGCTACGAATCTCGTATATAGCGACATGATCGGTTCGATCACCAAGCTATGCCATCACCACCAGATATCTGTTGTCGCAGAAGGAATTGAAACAATCGAAATGGTGAAGCTTGCCCAGGGGATGTCTGTAGATTACCTGCAGGGGTATTATTTTTCAAGACCGCTCACAAAACCCCAACTGCTTGATTACCTTGAAGAACAAATTAAAAAAGAGCCTTTTTAGGCTCTTTCAGACTGTTGACAAAGCCCAATTTCTGCGTCATTTCAAAAAAGCAGCACGCTTATGTATGTCTATATACACTGCGCCCGCTGCTTTTTCTCATTCCTTGAACTTGAACTTTGTCAACAGTCTGCGATTTTGTTGACTTTGTCAACAACCTCAAAAGAGCCTTTTTATGCTCTTTTTTTAATGGTGGTGTTCCAGTCGCATTTTCCTGCGCTTGTGAGGACTACACTTTTATAGTAGGTGATGTGGCTAGGTTTGTGGATGCGGTGGATCGATTGTAAAACCGATTCGTTAAGCTTTTCGTCGGAGTGGATATGGATCGAGTAGTGTTCCTTCTTATCTGAGGTGTGAAGTCTAAGGCAGTATCCTTTCACGGATGGCTGCTCCTGTAGGAGTTCACGAACCGGTGTCAGGTCGATCTTTCTTCCGTAGTGGTTGAGCTGTTCGTCCGATCTCCCCTTGAAGTAGAGCAGTCCATCGATTAAGTCTCCTTTATCGAATACGGTTCCCTGGTCCTTATAGCCTACTGCGGCATACTCCGAAGTGACGATGATGTCCTTTTTATTGGAAATGCCGATCTTGACGCCGTCAAAGGGTTGTCCGAGTAGTGTAGAGTGATGAAGGATTTCATCATAGGCCGCAAAGGAGACCTGACCGAGTTCGGAAGCCCCATAGTAGTGGTAGGCTACAAGATTCGGATGCCTTATCACAAACCGTATCGTCTGACTTTGGAGTCTTTCGCCTACGGTGATGATTTTTTTTATGGAAACTAAATTGTGTTCTGTTCTGAATAGCAAGTCGAGTCTTGTGGGTACGGTAAAGAGGGTGTCGATATCATAGGTCTGAATCGCCCTTGTCTGCGTAGCCGTATGGGTGCTTTGACATAAGTAGACCTTTTGGTGAAGCCAAATCGAAAGCAAACTATGGTATAGGTTTGCGGAATACACCATGGGACCAGGTATGAAGACCGATTTAGTGCTTGAAAGTCCAAAAGCGTCGCGGTGCGCAGAAAAGCTGCGGATCCAGCTTTCAAGGGTCCTTGCGACAAACTTAGGTCTACCTGACGATCCTGAGGAGCGCATAAAAAAATCAATCCTCTCAGGAGCGAGCTCAGTGAGCAACTTGTCGATCTGAGGTTTTAGTTCCTCAGGGTTTTCATTTGGATAAAGCACCACGAAGACTTGATTGTCATGGATGCATTCGATGATGCTGAGTAGGACTGTTTCAGGATGGCCGTGCGGTATGGCCGTCCAGTTTTCGTATCGTATGATGCCTGTATAATCCCTGCTTGGGGTATCCACTGAGCGGATGAGTTGCCTGTAGTCTTTAAAAATCATGAGAGAACCTCTATCATGCACGATATTCCTTGTCCGCCGGCCACGCCGAGTGCGGCGATACCAAAACGGCCCCCTGCTTGTGATAGGTTTTCAATCAGATGACCCAGTATGATGGCTCCAGACGCCGCATAGGGATGTCCGTAGGCAAGTGCTCCACCGCCTGTGTTGATCTTGCTAAGAGGATAGCCTGTCGCATGGTGGAAGGCGAGAATCTTGGCTGAAAAAGCCTCGTTTATTTCGATCATGTCAATGCTGTCATAGCCCATAGTAAACGCCTCGAGCAGCTTCTGTACTGCGTGGATCGGACCGAGCGGCGAAAGGTTCGGATCGCATCCTATGCTAGAAAAGCCCATGATCCTTGCAATCGGTTTGAGTCCGTATCGAAGCTGTACTGTTTCGTCGCCGATCAAGAGGCCGGCGGCTCCGTCGTGCATCAGGCAAGCATTGCCTGCGGTTATCCTACTATCGGGCTCGAGCAGGGGCTTGGCCCTCGATAGCAGCCTGCTTGTAATGGAAGGGCGTATGCTGTCATCCGATGTGAGCGTCTTGTCGCCTACCTGGATTGGAACGATCAGAGGGGTGAAGATTCCCTTGCTTTGAGCCTCGATCGCCTTTAAATGGCTTGAAAGCGCGTAGTCATCCATCATTTTCCTGCTCAAATCATATTTAAGCGCCGTATTTTGAGCGCCTGTGAGCATGTCCACATCACCCAGGCATTCTGGGGCGAACTGGGCTCTAGTCAGACGGTGGGGGTGCTTCACTTTTCGTGGGTCATTGTCGTGGTATTCTCTTGAGGGTTCAAGCGAGGTCGATTCAGTACCGCCTGCTATGACCATCGTGTGAGCGGAGCAAGCGATTTGGTAGTAGGCGTATTCGACCGCCTTAAGTCCGCCCCCGCACTGAAAGTCGATGCTGGTCGCACTCGTGGTTATGGGAAGCCCAGCTTCGAGCCAGCTGAGTCTTGCGATATTACCCATGGGACCAACCGCATTTGCGATAATCACATCGTCAACGGCGGTCGGTTCGACGCCGTTCAATAATTCTAAAAGCACCTTCGACATTAAGGTCTCCGGAAGAAAGGTCTTGAGTGATCCGTTCTTCTTGCCGATCGGTGTGCGCTTGGCTTTATAGATGAACACTGGTTTCATTGATTTCTCCTTCGCTAAGTAAAAAAGCCACCCTAGGTGACTTTAAAAAGTTGAATTAAAAGGAAGGCAAGTATTGCTTCGCGTGTTTGTGTAGAGGGATCGCGATTGCCACGGCAGCGACGATCTTGATTGTATCTCCGATAAGGAAAGGAACTACTCCTGCGGTGAATGCAGCAGGCAAAGTCATTCCGGTCGTTACCATCAGGCCCATCAGACCGAATGCGTAGATGACGACAAAGCTACCGAAGGCGCTTATCATAGTAAAGCGCGCGATGTTTGGAGTTTTGCCTCTGAACATTGCGATAAACCAAGCGCAGACGATGAATCCGATGATATAACCGCCAGAAGGTCCCATGAGCACACCGAAACCGGCTCGACCGCCAGAAAACACAGGCAATCCGATAACGCCCATCATAACCCACAAACCGATGCTCGAGCCAGCCGCGCGAGGTGTAAGGAGCAGGCCGGCCAAAATGATGGCGAGGGTTTGTCCGCTTACCGGCACAGGACTAAAAGGAAGAGGTATGCTGAAGTAGCCAAGGGCTGCGGTGAGTGATGCGAAAAGTGCGATCATAGTAAGTTCTTGTAATTTTAAGTTTCTCATGTCATTCTCCTTGATTGTACGAAATGGTAGCGATGATGGTTTCGTCCGCTTCAATGGTCAACGTCTCTTCGTCGTAGACATAGTTGAAGCCTGTTCCTGCAAGTAAAGGTTGTCTGAACCTGATCGACAGCCGCCCTTTATCGGTTGGAACATGGTTTAGGTAGTGTTCCAAGATCATCAGACCTGGAACCACAGGAAAATCATTCCGATGGATAGGGTTGCTGTCATTGACTCTTGTCAAAAAATCATTGATCTGGTCGATTTCGATCGAAAAAGTTCCGCCATGGCCAAAGTGCATCCTTCCCTTTGGAAGGTCTTTTGTGACGATGAATTTGGCTTTGATGTGGAGCGAAGATGTTTCAGATAAGGACCCGGTTACGGTGAACAGCATCAATGAATCTCTGGCCTGGATGCCCAGTTTGCTTTCTGAGTACTTACGATGATCAAAGTCACACTCTATTTCTGTGATGATAGCCGCTTTGGGTATCGATTCGAAAGTGTGCAACCAGCTATAGATGGAATCAATAAGATTTTTCAATTTAATCACCTCGGAATAATCATAAAATGAAAGTTGTGTTTTGTCAACCTGTAATTAAACATAGGTTGACGAAAGTGGTGATGGGCATCTGAACTTGCACTTCACTCCCACAACAAGTATAATTAATGTGGACTTTTTTACCTAAGAGCACTGGAGGAATCATGAATAGGAATTATAACGAACTGGAAAAAAAGATAAAATATCAGTTTAGAGACTACTCGCTTCTGGAAGAGGCGTTGACTCATAGCTCGCATGCGAATGAGAAAAGCAATACCGGTGGCAACACCAATCTGAACCACAATGAAAGACTGGAATTTTTAGGCGACTCCGTACTCAGTATCGTGATCAGTGATTTTCTTTTTATGAAGTATCCTGACTTTCCTGAGGGCGACTTGACCAAACTGAGAGCTAAAATCGTATGTGAACCCACACTCGCCGAGAGCGCGAATGAAATCAGCCTGGGACAATACATGTATTTTGGCAAAGGTGAGGCGCAGACGGGTGGCAGAGAAAGACCTTCGATTCTTGCGGATGCTTTTGAAGCGCTTATCGCATCGATCTATCTTGACGGCGGACTAAGCGAAGCTCGACGGTTCATCCTTGAAACCATGCATGACAAAATTGAGGACTCGATCCATGGACGCATATTCCTTGACTACAAGACGGCCCTACAAGAGCGTGTACAAGCATCTTCACAGCTTCCGATCACTTATGAGATCATCAATGAAGAAGGACCTGACCATCAAAAGGTATTCTCGGCTTGTGTACTTATCGGATCTGTCAACACGGGAATCGGTAAAGGTAAAAGCAAAAAGGAAGCGGAGCAGCTTGCCGCTAAGATGGCACTGAAGGCGTTAAGCAAATGAGAAGGCGGACACTTCCTTTTTTTGTGACACATCAAGGGTGTCCTCATCAGTGCGTATTTTGTAATCAACGTGTCATCAATAATGAATCCGCGAAGGAAATCGAAGAGTTTGATGCGTTTATTGCAAAGTTTGCAGGAGAAGGAACGACTGAAGATTGCGAAATAGACCTAGCCTTTTTTGGTGGAAGCTTCACAGGACTTGAAAGAGAACTGATGAAAAGCTACCTGAAAAAAGGGGAGGAGCTTCTTAAGGCAGGACGTATCCATTCCATGAAATGTTCCACTAGACCCGACTGCATCGACGAGGAGATTCTTGAGCTTTTAAAGGCGTACGGGATGAATACGATCGAGCTCGGTGTCCAGTCCATGAGCGATACGGTCCTTTCCCTGTCTGAACGAGGACTTAGTGAAGCGGACATCGTACGAGCCTCAGAACTGATTAAGGAAAAAGGATTCGTGCTAGGACATCAGATCATGATCGGTCTGCCTGGTGACACCTTTGAGACATTTAAGGAAACAGTAAGGAAATCGATCGAACTGAAACCGGATGTCACAAGGATCTATCCGACACAAGTACTCAAAGGAACAGAACTTGCGAAGCTATATGAAAATGGGGACTATGTCCCGCTAACAATAGAAAAAACGATCGAACAGGCCAAATGGGCGTTGCAGCATTATTACAAAGCAGGTGTGAAAGTGATAAAAGTCGGTTTACATGCGAATGATGATTTGATGGATCCTGATGTTAGGCTTGCGGGCCCTTACCATCCAGCGTTTAGGGAATGGGTGGAGAGCCTGATGGTTCAGGAAATACTAGCTAAGGTGCTTACGGGGATAAAACCGTCAGAAACAGCGCTTGAAATTAGGGTCCACCCAAAATGGGTTTCAAGAGTGTCCGGACTAAGCCAGTTGAACAAACTTTGGTTGGAAGAAAACTACAGAAGGCCGATGAGGATCATTCAAGATACCACCATGTCGAGTGAGGATATCATCATCTCCTCTGAAAGGATTGCCCATGTGGCGTCTATGTTAATCGTAGATAAACAGTAAGTAAACGGAGCGGCTGCTCTTCATAATGAGGTGAAGTATTGTTTTTAAAAAAGATAGAACTGAAGGGGTTTAAGTCTTTTGCTGATAGGACAGTTATCGATTTTAGCGAAGGAATAACTTGCATAGTCGGTCCAAACGGTAGCGGTAAGAGTAATGTTACCGATGCTTTCAGATGGGTTTTAGGCGAGCAACGCTTTAAAACGCTTAGAGGATCACAGATGCAGGATGTCATTTTTAATGGGACAGGAAGAAGAAAAGCGCTTGGTTTTGCAGAAGTCGCGATCACATTTGACAATGAAACCGGCTTTTTACCTGTGGACTACAATGAAGTGACGGTCGTGCGTAGATTGTACAGATCGGGAGAAAGCGATTACGCCATAAACAACAATAAGTGCAGGCTCAAAGATGTGAAGCACATCTTCATGGATACCGGCGTGGGTGTCGAAGGATACTCTATCATCGGACAAGGACGTATCGACAGCATCCTTTCAACGAATAAGGATGAGCGACGACTGATCTTCGAAGAAGCCGCCGGAATCGTCAAGTACAGAACGCGAAAAGACGAGGCGGGAAGAAAACTTGCGAGAACACTGCAGAACCTCGCTAGAATCGAAGACATCGTGTCTGAACTTGAACAAAGGGTGGGCCCCCTCAAGCAGCAGTCTGAAAAGGCAAAAAAGTATCAGTTGCTTGCTGAAGAACTTAAGTCGCTTGAGATCAACCTCTTTATCAATGAGATCGACGGCGTGGATGAGAAGCTAAACGCCTTGATTCAGGAACTTCATGACAGGGAGCTTGTGAACAATGATAAAAAGACCCAGCTAGAGAGCCTATTGGACGCCCAGGTGGAGTTCGATAACCAGATGGTTCAAAAGCAGGATGAATATAGAGGTCTGCTCGACAATCAGCAGTCACAGCAGAGACGAGCGATGAAACTTGAAAGCGATCTTGCTATTTTAAAAGAGCGACGCGTCCTTATCGAGTCCAATCTCGAGAAGTTGTTGAACTCCCAGGAGGAATTCGGTGAAAAAAGCGATGAACTCAAGCGGATCTGTGAAAATTATCAGCACACGGCTTCGCAAAAAAATGAGGAGTGCGTCAAGCAGCAACGTGAAAGGGACTTAGAACAGGAAACGGTCGATCTTTTGATTGAAAAACGTCTTATTCTGAAACTGCAAAAGGATGACCTGATCGGAAAAAAGGAAGCCTTAAGGGCGTCCATACAGTCGTTGACCATAGACATCAACAGACTTTACGCCAATGAAAACGCTGTGCTTGACAGGCTTAAGGATCTAGATCAGGAAGTCAGTCATTATTCAGAAGCCCAGAGCAGGGCGATCAGCGGTTTGAGCGCCGCCCAGCAAAAGGTGAACGCAGAAGAAGACAAGTACAAGGAACTGATACAGGAACAAAGCGGGTATCAGAGTGAAATAAAAAGCCGTCAGCAAGCCATCTTGCAGGCTGAAGAGGATTTATATAAGCAAAAGACCTCGCTTGCAGAGAAGAAGGCGAAACGTGATTCACTCCTGTCTCAGGAAGAAAAACAGGAGGGCTTCGCCTTTGCAGTCAAGCAAGTGCTCGACTGGTCCAAAGAGGATAGCGACGTGCTGGGTTGTATCAAGGATATCTTCACTGTGGAGAAGAAGTTTGAAACTGCTGTTGAGACGGCCCTCGGTAGAAATCTGCAAAATATCGTCGTCATGCATGAGGATGCGGTGGATGAGTATATCGACAGGCTGAAAAGCGAACGCGCCGGAAGAGCAACCTTTATGCCTTTGGCGCAGCTCGAACCTAGACCGGTACCCGACCTTGAGCAGTATGGTGGGTTTTATGGATGTGCCATGCATCATCTTAAATGCGAGAATACGGTAAGACCGGCGCTTCAGTACATCTTATCCAACGTCTATTTCGCTGACGGTCTGAACGACGCGAAAAAAGTGGCCAGGAGCCTTCCAAAAGGAAGCCGTGTTGTCACACTCGATGGCGAGGTCGTCAATGTCGGCGGCGCCGTGACCGGTGGTTCGCTATCCAAAAAAGAGACGGGATTTTTAAAGCGAAAGCGTGAAATCGTGGAACTCGGACAAGCGATCGAGGCAATCGAAGCGGAGCTGTCCACTACAGAAAAAAATCGCGATAAGGCCCTTTTAACCATCGCGGAAGTTAGAGATGCCTTGGAGAACCTCAACAGGAGTATCGAGGGTCAACGCGAAAGTGTCCTGCTGGCAAACAATCAGCTTGACGGCTACAGGGAAGCGATCGCCAAAGCCGGTCAATCGAAAGATAAGATGAGCGGCGAGCATGAACAGCTTACTGAAAAATCAACAGAGTTAGCACTTGAGATCAAAAGGCTCAAAGCAGAAGCAGAGACTAAGAAGGCAAGTGCTCTGCAGTGCGAGGATGAACTGAAAGCGATAGAAGTAAGCTCTGATGAACTTTCACAGACTATTGAGACTTCGCAGCAAAAGCTTACAGAAATCCGCATTGCCACTGCAAGGCTTGAAGAAGAGGTCATCAGTGCGAGAGGGGCCTATGAAGAGAAGCTCTCTCAACTTGAGATGCTTGAGAAAAGCTATCAGAGACAGCAATCTGAAGAAAACTCCTTAAAAGAGCAGTTAGCCATCATGATCAGAGGCATCGAGGACGGAACCCAAGCTGTCGAAAACGAAAGAAACACGACGCTTTCAAGCGAAGAAGCGCTACAGATCTGTCAATCGAATATTGAGGGACTTAGAATCAGCCTGCAAGGCGTCTCGCTTCAAATCGAGAATCTAAGAAATGTGGTCTCCAGCCAGAATGACGACCTGTTCAAGCTTGAGATTGAAAAAACAAAACTTGAGACGAGAAAAGACAACATCATTCAGAATCTCTGGGACAAATATGAGTTAAGCTATATCCACGCACTTGACCACAAACATGATTTCGATCAAAAGGCATATGCCCAATCAGCCAGAAGACTGAAAAGTGAGATCAAGGAACTGGGTGAAGTCAATTTGACGGCAATCAACGAGTACGACCTGGTCAGCGAAAGATATGAGTTTTTAAGTGAACAGAAAAAAGACTTGAAAGATTCCAGTGATCAGCTCAATAAGCTGATCAGGGAGATGGACAAGCAAATGCGGGCTTCGTTCAAAGATAAGCTCGATGAAATCAACGGATATTTCAAAGAGACGTTCTCTAATCTTTTTGGAGGAGGCTTCGGTGAAATCACTACCGACCAGGAAGAGGATATTCTCGCTGCTGAAATAGTGATCAACGCCCAACCGCCCGGAAAGAAACTGCAGGGACTTGAGTTGATGAGCGGCGGAGAAAAGGCGCTGACTGCGATTGCGCTCTTATTTGCCATTTTGAAGACGAAACCTTCACCGTTTTGTATTCTCGACGAGATCGAAGCGGCTCTTGATGATGTGAACATCTTCAGATTTGCTGAATTCTTAAAAGAATTCGTGAAAAACTCTCAGTTCATAATTATTACACATCGTAAAGGTACAATGGAAATAGCAGAGTCGCTTTATGGCGTCACCATGCAGGAGCAAGGGATTTCTACCATACTATCTGTAAAGTTAGATGACGCGAATTCCAAATTTATTAGCTAACAGACAACCGGTAGGAGGATTTCATGTTTAAGAAGTGGTTTAAGAAGAAAGACGGTTTAGAAGAAGAAAATCAGGTTGTGGAAGAACAGGTTGTCGAAGAACAGCCTTTGGAAGAACAGCCTTTGGAGGAGCAGCCTTTGGAAGACGAGCCTTTGGAGGAACAGCTTTTGGAAGAGCAGCCTCTTGAAGAGCAGCCTCTGGAAGAGCTGCCTGTTGAGGAAGAAGAGATGCTTGAAGCAGTGGAACCAGCCGCTGAAAAGCAGGGCGGATTCTTTACAAAGCTGATCAAAGGGCTGGATAAGACACGTAAGAACATCACCGATAAGATCGACAACCTTGTCAACAACTACGGAGAGATCGATGAGGAGCTGTTTGAAGAGCTTGAAGAAATCCTTATCACAGCGGATATCGGGATGACGACGACGATGAGGTTGATCGAAGAGTTAAGGGAAGAGCTTGTCAAACGAAAAGTCACAGATGTGGCAATGGTCAAACATGTCCTTCGCGATGTGATGGCGATGAATTTGAACACGGTTGAAGAAACCGCTTTAAATACAAAAACGCCATCGGTCATCCTGGTAATCGGCGTCAACGGTGCCGGTAAGACGACATCGATCGGTAAGATTGCAAACCTGATCAAGAGCGAAGGGAAATCGGTGCTTCTTGCGGCAGCGGATACCTTTAGGGCGGGAGCCATCGAACAGCTGATTGTTTGGGGAAAACGTTCGGGTATCGAAGTCATCGCCCAGTCCGAGGGATCAGATCCGGCGGCTGTCGTATTTGACGCTGTGCAAGCTGCAAAGGCGCGAAAAACAGATGTGCTGATCTGCGATACGGCAGGAAGACTGCACAACAAGGTCAATCTGATGAACGAGCTGAACAAGATCTTCAGGATCATCGACAGGGAATACCCAGATGCCAACCGTGAGGTGCTGCTTGTACTTGACGCGACGACCGGGCAGAATGCCATTCAGCAGGCCAAACTGTTTCAGGAGACAGCTCCGATCACTGGAATCGTCCTGACGAAACTAGATGGTACAGCTAAGGGTGGATTCGTATTCGCCATCAAATCAGAACTAGGTATCCCGGTGAAACTGATCGGTGTCGGCGAGGGCATCAATGACTTGCAACACTTCAATCCAGAGGAATTTGCCGACGCGCTGATGGAACAATAAAATAAAGTAAAGCAAAAGAGCTTGACAAGCTTTTGACTCAAGGGTATACTCTTTAAGTAAAGTTAAAATGCTTTACAGTGTTGGAGTGATTATACATGATTGAGAAAAAACTTGAATTGACACTGCTCTTTGATTTTTACGGAGAGCTGCTAACTGAAAAACAAGAAGAAGTTATGTCGCTTTATTTGATAGATGATTACGGATTTGTCGAGATTGGTGAGAACTTATCCATCTCAAGACAAGCGGTTTACGACAAGATTAAGAAGTCGACAAAGATGTTATACGATTACGAGGACAGACTTGGACTTGTAAAACGATATAACGAAAGGCAGCTTAAGCTTATGAACGTCGTGTCTAAACTGGAAAGCCTCAGGGCGTATCAGGAGACCGACGGATTAAACGACATCATCGAAGAAGTTCAGGCAATCTTGTCATTATAAGGGGAAACACATGGTTTTTGAAAACTTAGCAGATAAGCTGCAAGGAGCATTTAAGAATTTAACCGGTCGCGGTAAGCTGACTGAAAAAGACGTGAAGGATGCGATGAGAGAAGTCAAACTCGCGCTTCTTGAAGCGGACGTCAACTTTAAGATCGTAAAGGACTTTGTAAAAAAAGTTACCGATAGAGCGATCGGAATAGAAGTACTCGGTAGTTTAACACCTGGACAACAGGTCATTAAGATAGTAAATGAAGAATTAACGGAGTTGATGGGTAAGGAAAATGTAAAATTGACCTACTCGTCACAGTCTCCAACAACATATATGCTTGTCGGACTTCAAGGTGCGGGTAAAACGACCACTGCCGGTAAACTGGCCGCCGTCTTGAGAAAACAGGGCAAGAAGCCTTTACTTGTGGCGTGTGACATCTACAGACCTGCTGCGATCAAACAGCTTCAGGTCGTCGGAAAACAACTCGACATTCCAGTATTCGCTTTGGGAGACCAGGTCAGTCCGATTGAAATTGCAAAACAAGGTATCGCACATGCGAAAAAATATTTCAATGACGTGGTGATCCTGGATACGGCCGGTCGTCTTCATATAGACGAAGAGCTGATGGGTGAGCTGAAAAGCATACAGTCAGAGGTGAAACCGCAAGAGATCTTACTTGTTGTCGACTCGATGACAGGTCAGGATGCGGTAAATGTAGCAGACCATTTCAACGCCAGTCTTGAAATCGACGGTGTGATCTTAACGAAACTTGACGGTGATACCCGTGGTGGTGCCGCGCTATCTGTGCGTGCTGTTACCGGTAAGCCGATCAAATATGCATGTGTGGGTGAAAAACTTTCTGAAATAGAGGAGTTCCATCCTGACCGTATGGCAAGTAGAATACTTGGCATGGGTGATGTGCTAAGCCTTATCGAAAAGGCGCAAGAAGCGATCGATGAAGACAAGGCGATTGCAATGGCTGAAAAGCTTAAAAAAGCGGAGTTCGATCTTGAAGACTTCTTAGATCAACTTCAGCAGATGAAAAAAATGGGTCCTCTCGGCGACATCCTAAAGATGATACCGGGTATGAATAAGAACATGATGAAAGATGTGAACGTCGACGAGAAACAACTTGTCAGGACAGAAGCGATCATTCAGAGTATGACCCGAAAAGAAAGACAGAAGCCTGGAATACTGAATGCAAGCCGAAGAAAAAGAATCGCTGCAGGAAGTGGTACGACCGTTGCCGATGTCAATCGGCTTATCAAACAGTTTGAAGACATGAAAAAGATGATGAAACAGTTTGGTAAGATGAACAAGGGCGGTAAAAGAGCCGGTGGGTTCAAAATGCCGTTTTAGATCGGACTTAAATGCCAACGCATTTTAAGCATAAACAATTCATCAAGGAGGTGAAATACATGGCTGTTAAAATTAGAATGAAAAGAATGGGATCTAACAAAAAACCTTTTTATAGAGTAATTGTTGCTGATTCAAGATCTCCTAGAGATGGTAGATTTATCGAAGAGTTAGGTTTTTACAACCCTCTTACTGAACCTGCTGAAATCAAAATCAATGAAGAAAGAGCGATCAAATGGTTGAAAGACGGTGCACAACCGACTGAGACTGTTAAAATGCTTCTTACTAAAGAAGGCATTATCCAAAAGTTTAAAGACCAAAAATAGTCCGACGACAAATGGAGGTGCACAATGGGTGAACTAGTTAAAAGAATTGCTGAAGCACTAGTTGATTATCCTGAGCAAGTTGCTGTTACTGAAAATGTCACAGAACATGCCATTGTGGTTGAACTGAGAGTCGCACCTGAAGATATGGGTAAAGTGATCGGTAAACAAGGGAGAATTGCTAAAGCGATTCGAACAGTTGTGAAAGCTGCGTCAGCGCGTGAAGAAAAGCGCGTCGTTGTCGAAATTTTACAATAAAGTAAACCCACTGCATAAGCAGTGGGTAAATTTATGTCAAGAGTTGGAGGTCCCGGATGTCTGGATATTTAACTATCGGGAAAATTGTGAATACACATGCGTTAAAAGGTGAGGTGAAAGTCTATCCTTTTACGAGTGATTTGAAACGATTCGAAGAAGTCGGTTATGTGTACTTGGATAAAAAAGGCGAGCAGGCCCTAAAAATCGTTGGGGTCAAGTATCAAAAAAACATGTTGATTATCAAATTCGAAGGTTACAATCATATAAACGATGTTGAAAGATTGAAAAATAGAGAGCTGTACATTGACCGGGAAACTCAAGGTGCCAACCTTGAAGAAGAAGAGTTCTATGTGGAAGACCTGATCGGTCTTGATGTAGTGACAGAGGATCAAGTCAGCCACGGCGTTGTGACAGACGTCATTCAAAACAAGTCACAGGACTTGCTTGAAATTCAGAACGGTTCGAAAAGATGGTTTCTTCCTTTTGTAGAAGCATTTGTTGTCGAGCTTGATTTTGACAACAAGAAGATGGTTGTGGAACTGATTGAAGGGCTTATCGATGAAAATTGATGTGATCACCCTTTTTCCAGAACTTGTGAAGGGTGGACTTTCTGAGTCGATGATCAAGAGAGCGATGGACTCAGGACATGTGTCCATCGACACGCATAATCTCAGAGATTTTACAGTCTATAAGCATAACAAGGTCGATGATACCCCATATGGCGGCGGTGCCGGTCTTGTAATGCAGGTAGATCCTGTGAAAAGGGCGCTTGAGCATGTGAATCCTACAGGTGAGGCGCATGTGATCTATTTTACTCCACGTGGCAAGACGCTCAATCAAAAGCGGGTCCAGGAGCTTTCCAAGAAAAGTCGACTGGTCATGCTCTGTGGACACTATGAAGGTTTTGATCAGAGGATCATCGACGCTTATGTCGACGAGGAGATCTCCATCGGTGATTTCATCCTTACTGGCGGTGAACTCGCCGCAGCTGTCACAATTGACGCGACGGTCAGGCTTCTTGAAGGCGTGCTCGGCAGAGCCGAATCCCATCAGGACGAAAGTTTTGAGAATGACCTGTTAGAGTATCCGCACTACACGAAGCCCGCGGAATACGAGAACATGCCTGTTCCAGAGGTTCTCTTGAGTGGACATCATCAGAATATCGAAGATTGGCGCTATGCGAAATCACTTGAAATCACTTATGAAAGACGAAGAGATCTCTTCGACCTACATATTGAAAAAGTGCTTATGAGAGCCGATCAGAAGGAATTCAAACGCTTGAAGAAGTGTCTTTCGATCGTAGGAATGGACCATGTGGTGGAACTTCCGATAAAAGAGAGACATAGGCGCAAGTAATGCCCAAAAGACTATTGTATGGACTACGTCTATGTGATATAATGAGTTTTGTGATTACGGATGTTCCTCTGCTCCTTGAGGGTATTGAACGTCTAGACGAGGGGAGGGAAACCCATGAATATTATCAATCAATTAGAATCAGAACAATTGAAAGCAGAAGTTACACCATTTAACGTTGGTGACACAGTTAAGCTACACCTTAGAATTACTGAAGGTAAGCGTGAGAGAATTCAGATTTTCGAAGGCGTTGTTATGAAAAGACAAGGCGGCGGTGTTAGCGAAACAGTTACTGTAAGAAAAATTTCTTACGGCGTTGGTGTTGAAAAGACACTTCCTGTACATTCTCCAAAAATCGAGCAAATCGAAGTTGTGAGAAGAGGTAAAGTTAGAAGAGCTAAGCTTAACTACTTAAGGGATCGTGTTGGTAAAGCTGCAAAAGTTAAAGAGCGCATGCGCTAATTAAGCAAAAAGGGCTGGTTATCCAGCCCTTATGTTTTTTTAAGAAAGGAGTACGGCATGATCATAAACTGGTATCCAGGTCATATGAAGAAAACACATGACTTGATCAAACAAAATTTAAAATTGGTCGACTGTGTAGTTGAGCTACTTGACGCTCGCATGCCCTATTCGAGTAAGAACCCAATATTCGAAGAACTGATCGGTAACAAGACGAAAGTGGTCGCACTCAACAAGGCGGATCTCGCGGACCCTGTCTCACTACAAGCCTGGGTAGAAGATTATAGACGCTGCGGAATCGAAGCGGTTCCAATCGACGCGATCCATGGTAAAGGCATCTCAAACCTGCTTGCCGCCGTTAAACGCGCCAGTCAGGACTTGACGGATAAACTTGAAAGACAAAATAGAAAGCAACGTGCGATACGCATGATGATCATAGGAATTCCCAATGTGGGAAAATCGTCCCTTATCAACAACCTTGCAGGTTCAAAATCCGCTAAAACGGGTAACAGGCCTGGTGTGACAAAAGGTAAGCAGTGGGTGAGGGTGAAAAACGACATCGAATTGTTCGATACTCCAGGAATCTTGTGGCCTAAAATCGAGGACCAGTATGTCGGTCTCAATTTGGCCTTCACAGGATCGATCAAGGATGAAATTCTGCCACTTGAGGAGATCGCGCTATACTTTGTCCGCGATACGCTTCATCGGTATAAGGAAAATTTCGAAACGCGCTATAATGTAGAAATCGACCCTGATGAGCCGCTTAAGGCGATAGAAGACATCGCGATCAGAAGAGGGTGCATCCAATCCAAGCACAGCGTCGACTACCAACGAGTATCACGTCTCATACTGGATGAATTCAGAAGAGGCATCATAGGTCAAATCTCGCTTGAGACGCCAGAAAGTGTCAAAGAGCATCTTGATAGAAAGTATGAAGAACCTTCATAAAATTTTCATAAACATGAAATACAGTAATTGCAACGCCACGAACCTTCGTGGCGTTTTTTTTTTGATTTGCTTGTTTGCTGTTTTGATTATTCGGGTGGCTTTCGGATATATAAGGCGTGAAGGAGGTGTTATATGAATTGTCATGTAATGTATGTGGGATCACAAGATTATATTATAGAGACTCTTAAACGAGATATCATACCTGAGAGCTGCTCAGGATATAGCTTCGAAAGATCGCAGTGGGAAGGGTTGCTAGAATCCTTAAAAACTAAAGATATCGATATGATCATAGCAGAAACCGGTACAAAGGAACAACTGCAGCAATTGATCACGATCAGGAAGCAATGGCCGGCAGTGCACTTGGTGCTGATCGCACTTCAACATTTTGAATTGAACGATATATTCAGCACACATCCTTTTGATATGTGGCGAATTCCCCTACAACGGGAGCATATGCTCAAAACCTTTAAGGAGGTCTCGGAGTTAAGGAATATCCTAAGCAAGACGGAGCCTATCTATGAACTTTCGACCAAGCAGGGGAGGGTCAGCCTTCCTCTTCATCACATTCTCTATTTTGAGAAACAGCAGAGAAAGATCAAGGTAATCACCCGTGACGGTAATTATGACTTTTACGGCACAATTAAGGCCCTAAAGGACGAAAAGAAAATCGCATCCAATTTTGTACAGACCCACCAGGGCTTCCTGGTGAACAGAACGCATATAAAATGCATCGGACACGACGATGTGACCTTGTTCCAGAACAATGAAGGCATACCGCTCTCAAGAAGGTTTAGGCAGAGCCTTATGCATGACTGACCTTAAGATCTAACTATAAAAGCCCGCTCAATTTATTGAGCGGGCTTTCATCAATGTGTGGTTTCGGGATCGAAGTTTCGAAGCGCTATCTCGATAAGGGCATAGACATCCTCGATCTTATCGCCTTTGAAGATCCATTCGTGCTTGTTGTGCCCCACTTCGTGGTGATGTCTCACCTCGATCGGATTATCCTTGTAAAGGTCGGGCACTGGAACGTCAAAAATGACCACCAGCGTGTTCAGGTCATCGACAAGCTTCAGTATCCTGTTGCCTGTGTGCCACTTGAATTCAACGCCGTCCGTAAGCTGCACGCTTGTGAACTGGTCTCCAAGAAGTCTTTTGACAGCCTTCACGTAGTTGAATCCCTTACCCATAAAATCATAATGGTGTTTGCTCATAATTATCACTCCGTTTCATTAAAAAAGAGGTATGTATTTTACTCATACCTCAAAATTTATAATTGAAACAGATTGTCTATCGTGGAAGTACATGGTGTAGCGATCATGAAGTCTTCTTTTGACCGAAGCGGCTTTCCTCGCCTCTGAGCAAGCGTCCGATATTGCTCTTATGTCTGTAGATCACAAACAGGGACATGATGAAACTGAATAGGATGAATGCGTCGGTTGTTTTTAACAGTATCGCCAGCACCGGAAGAAGCATCGCCCCTAAGATGGAGGATAGCGATACGATACGTGTCGTTCCGATCATCATGACCATGAATAAAAGCAAAGAGACGAAGATGACGGGGTTTACGACTAGCACGATGCCCGCAGCTGTGGTGACGCCCTTGCCGCCTTTGAAGCCGAGCATGTAAGAATAGCAGTGACCGATCATTGAAAAGACACCTGCGATCAGTCCGGCCTCATAACCCCAAAGATTACTCGCGACGATCACGGCTGCGATGCCTTTGAGAATATCTCCAAGAAATGCGACAAGAGCGCCCTTGGCGCCGCATATGCGATAGACATTGGTCGCGCCGACATTGCCGCTACCTACTGTTCGAATATCTACTTTTTTTAATAATTTAGGAACAACAAATGAAAAAGGGATGCTGCCGATCAGATACCCAAGAACGATTGCATAGATCATATGACTCTCCTCGCAACTATAATAAATATTGACATAAATATAATACCATGTTTTAGCACCTAATACTAGTAGCAAAAGTTAAGTTTGCACTTCACTTGTGGATTGCTTACGTCTCTATTATAAGTTACAATACACTAAGAAAGGAAGTGTTGATATGTGGTATGAACTAAAAATAAAAACAACAACTCAAGCGTGTGAGGCCATCTATAATATACTGATCGAAAACGAGGTAAGCGGTATCGTGACAGAAGACCCGAACGACGAGGTCTACAGCGAAGGCTACAAAGGCGATTGGGACTATTTCGGTCAGGAAGCGCTAGTATTTGAATATGATGGAACACTGATAAAAGGGTATGTCGAATTAGAACCTGAGTCCGCCGAAATGAAAGTGCAAGAGATTCAGCATAAGATTGCGGGATTAACGGAGTTCGGACTGGATCCGGGTCTTGCAGAAGTCGTTTTCAGCGAAGTGCATGAAGAGGACTGGGTCGATGAATGGAAGAAATACTATAAGCCTTTTGAAATCGCAGAAGATATCGTCATCTGCCCCGTGTGGGAAGAATATGAGCCTAGTGGGGGTCAACAGATGATTTTGATGGATCCAGGTAAGGCTTTCGGTACAGGAACCCATGAGACGACGACGCTTTGCGCCCAGAAGATTAAAAAATATCTTGGGGATACTAAAACGTTATATGACGTCGGATGTGGCAGTGGAATACTCGCGATCATAGGTTCTGTGATGGGAATACCGAGTGTCTACGGCGTGGACATCGATGAGAAAGCGGTGGAGGCGAGCCGTGAAAACGCGGCGCTCAACCACCTTGAGGGCAAAGTCAAGTTTGAACTCGGAAACCTGATCGACCTTTTTGAAGAACCTGCAGACATGATTGTCGCGAACATCATCGCAGATGTGATCATCATGCTGTCTTCAGACATACACAGGCTCATGCATGAGAACACCATGTTTATCTCATCGGGAATCCTTGTGGAAAAAAGACAAGAGGTAGAAGCCGCTTTGATCTCAAACGGGTTTGTGATCGTTGAGGCCGAGGATAAGGGCGAATGGTCTGTGATCGTATCTAAGAGGGCTTAAATGAACAGATTCTATATAGAAAAGAAAAATGTAGACAAGCAGCAAAATGTCGCGGTGATTACAGACAGGGACGAACTGAAGCATCTTACCAAAGTCCTTAGGCTTGAGGTGGGTGACCATATAGAAGTGTGCGACGGAGAGGGAACCGATTATCTTGGTGAAATCGCATCTGTAGGACAGGATGAGGTCGGACTAACACTGCTTGAGGGACTGCCGTCAAGAGAAATGCCTGTGAAGGTGGATCTCTACCAAGGTGTTCCCAAGGGTCAAAAATGGGATTACCTGCTACAAAAATCTGTAGAATGCGGTGTTCACAGCATCGTTCCTGTGCAGATGAAAAGGTCGGTTGCTAAGATCAGCGATGAGAAATCATCTAAAAAGCAGGGAAGATGGCAAAAAATCGCCGATGAGGCGGCAAAGCAGTCCAAACGAAGCATCAAACCACTTGTAAAAGAATCGGTTAGCTTCAGTGAGGCGCTGACCATGATGGGAGACTATGATCTGGTGCTTGTCGCTTATGAGAACGAACGGCTCAACTCGCTTAACAAAATAAGCGACTTGGTGGGTGATGCCTCAAAGATTGCGATCTGGATCGGACCTGAGGGTGGAATCGCGGACGAAGAAATCGACAGGCTAAAGGAGTTCGCCCAGGTAATCAGTCTGGGTAAGCGTATTTTAAGAACAGAAAGCGCTGCGATGGTCCTGCTGTCTCAGATTAGTTATATCGTAGAATAGATGGATGCCGCTCATATTGAGCGGCGTCTTTGTTGTTGAGGGAGAGACGCTAGAAATCAGCTGCCATGCATTGCGATGGTAAATGGAATCCGAAGGTGGTATAATCATATAAAAATGGAGGTGCTGTTTTGAGTAAAAGAACTGTAGCGTTTTATACGCTTGGCTGCAAAGTGAATCAATATGAAACCGAAGCCATGAAGGCGTTATTCATAAAAAACGGAGATGAGGTCGTAGAGGCTTCTGAGTCTGCGGATGTGTATGTGATCAATACCTGTACTGTAACGAGTGTAGGTGACAAGAAATCAAGGCAGTTCATTAGAAAAGCCAAACGGATGAATCCTGAGGCGCTGGTCGCTGTGGTCGGTTGCTACGCACAGATAGCTCCGGACGAAGTGATGGCCCTTGACGGAGTGAACCTAGTGCTCGGGACAGACGAGAGAGCTAAGATCGTGGATTATCTTGGTTCTGTGTCAGGTAACGAAAAGCGTAAGGTCGTCGGTGACATTATGGATACCTACGATTTTGAGGAGCTTCAGATCGAGGGTGTGTCCGGCAAGACAAGGGCCTTCCTAAAAATACAGGAAGGCTGCAACCAGTACTGTTCGTACTGCATCATCCCCTACGCCAGAGGCAACATAAGAAGCAGGGAACCCTTTAATGTTATTTCTGAAGTGAGAAGGGTTGTCGCACACGGCTATAAGGAAATCGTGCTGACAGGAATCCATCTTGCCTCTTACGGTAAAGACCAGATCGACATCGACCTGATCACACTGCTTGAAAAGCTAAATGAGGTGGAGAGTCTAGAACGAATCAGACTTGGCTCGCTAGAGCCTCAGCTGATCGATTCGGATTTTGTGGATAGGCTGAAAAAAGTAGACAAGTTTTGCGACCAGTTCCACTTGTCCATGCAGAGCGGCTGCGATACGACACTGAAGAGGATGAACAGAAAATACACGACCGCCCAGTACATGGAATCGGTGCGACTGATAAGAAACGCTTATCCTGACGCTGCGATCACCACGGATGTGATCGTAGGTTTCCCTGGGGAAACTGATGAGCACTTCAACGAGACTCAAGCCTTTGTAGCCAGCGTCGGATTTTCTGAGATGCATGTTTTTAAATATTCAAAACGTGAAGGAACCAAGGCTTACCTGATGCCTGATCAGATCGATGAGCAAGTCAAGGAAGCCAGAAGCCAGAAGCTGATCCATCTGGCTGAGAAAATGCAACACGCCTATTTGGAAAAGTTCATCGGCACCGAGGTCGAAGTACTTCTCGAGAAGGTGTCCGGGCACGGCAAGTTCGCAAAAGGCAATTCTAAAGCCCATGTGACGGTTGAAGTGATCGGAGAAGGCATGAAGGAAAATACGCTTGTCGTCTGTAAGGTGGATGACAGGGAGGATTTGAGACTTATCGGGAGGTTGTTATGATGAATTGTGTGTTCTGTAAAATAATCGCTGGAGAAATTCCGTCGGTCAAGGTCTATGAAGACGAACATCTTTATGCCTTTAGGGATGTGAACCCTGAAGCGCCTGTGCATATCCTGATCGTACCCAAGGCACATATCGAATCCTTAAGTACTGCAGATGACGATCACATTGACGTACTTGGAAGAATTCAACTGGTTGCCGCGCATATCGCAAAACTCGAGAATATCGACAAAACTGGCTACAGGCTCGTGAACAATTGCGGACACGATGGTGGTCAGACGGTCTTCCATGTGCATTATCACCTGCTGGGCGGCCAAAAAATGGGATGGCCACCCTTTGAAAAGTGATATTTGAAAGAAATTTCTTCGATTTGCGAAAAAAATCAAATTGTTAATTGCAAATTGATTTTTAATAATGTATAATTACTAGGTACTGCAAAAGCCAAGAAATATTTGTAGTGCAGATTAGATAAAAATACACTATCTAATCTTGTTCCTCTGTGAATATGGCCTAGAGCTATAAGCAGAGTGCATCAAAGCACGGAGGGAGGTTTTGTCATGTCTGGTATCATTATTGGCGAAAACGAATCAATTGATAGCGCACTTAAACGCTTTAAAAGAGAAACAGCGAGAGCTGGTCTTATGGCTGAGATTAGAAAAAGAGAACACTATGAAAAGCCAAGCGTTAAGCGTAAAAAGAAATCGGAAGCCGCTAGAAGAAAAAAGAAAAAAAGATAATGTAGTGTTTATGAGGCACTTACATTAAGTTTGTGCCTCGACACTTAATAGCATAATTGTGAGGTGAAATCATGGCGCTCAAAGAACAGCTCATGGCCGATCTAAAAGAGGCCATGAAAGCAAAGGACGCCGTAAGAAAATCGACGATTACTATGCTTAGGGCAGCAATCAAGCAAGTAGAAATCGATACGCGCGAGGAGCTTAGTGAAGATGACTGTATAGAAATCATCATCAAGCAAATCAAGCAGAAACGTGCAGCCCGAGAAGAATTTATAAAAGGACAACGACAAGACTTGGCCGATGAAGCCGAATCTGAAATCGAAGTTCTTATGGCTTATATGCCTGAACAGTTATCTGAAGAAGAAGTCATTGCCATTATCAAAGCAGGTATCGCGTCTACTGGTGCGACATCTATGAAGGAAATGGGTAAAGTGATGGGCGCTGTCAAAGATCAACTCAACGGCAGATCTGACAATAAATTCGTTGCTGATCAAGTTAAAAAGCTCTTATCTTAGAAGTCAGAAGAAGCAGAACAATCGTTCTGCTTTTTTTTCGTTAAACCGTTTTTTCCTACAAGGGAATCCATATTCAGTCCAAGCTGTGGTAAAATTGAGTGACAGCAAGCAGCACGATTCTGATTCGATAAAAGGAGCTTTTATGGAAAAAACACGATATATAACGGTAGAAAATCTGGATACCCTCTATATGCTGTTTGGAAATCTGGATGAACATGCTAAATTGATAGAAGAGCGCTTTCACGTAAAAATGACATCAAGGGATTCTCAAATAGTCATCTCGGGACTCGATAGCGGAGTCGCTATGACAGAAGACCTCTTGAGTGTTCTTATAAGAAGAATCGCATCGGGCGATGTGATCGACAAACAGGCCCTGCAGTACGCGATGAGCCTTGTTAAAGACTACAAAAGCGAAGCGGTGCTCGATTTGGCAGATGGGGCGGTCTGCATGACAAGCAAGGGGCGACTCATCAAGGCCAAGACGCTCGGTCAAAGCGAGTATGTCAAGGCGATGGAGACCCATGAGGTGGTATTCGGTGTAGGTCCTGCCGGTACAGGCAAGACGTTCTTAGCGGTTGCCATGGCGATTCGCGCCTTTAAGAATAAAGAGGTGGAACGCATCGTGATCACACGGCCTGCGATTGAAGCGGGAGAGTCCTTGGGTTTCTTGCCGGGTGATCTGCAGCAGAAGATCGATCCCTACTTAAGACCGCTTTATGACGCCCTTTATGAGATTCTGGGCATGGAATCCTATCTCAAGTTTAAGGAAAGAGGCCTTATCGAGGTCGTACCTCTGGCGTATATGCGCGGTAGAACGCTCGACAACGCCTTCATCATTCTTGATGAGGCTCAAAACACCACAAAGGCGCAGATGAAGATGTTCCTGACAAGGTTCGGATTCGGGTCGAGAGTGGTTGTAAACGGAGACATGACACAGGTCGACCTTGCCAGCAATAAAGAGAGCGGTCTTGTCCATGCGCTTAAAGTACTGAAAAATGTGAAGGAAATCTCTTTGCATGAGTTTTCAGGGAAAGATGTTGTGCGCCATGATCTTGTGAAAAAAATCATCAGCGCCTATGATGTTGTGGAGAATTCGTAAATTTGAGGGTCGCCTATCAGGAGGAACGATGGATATATTGATTGAAAACGAACAAACGGAATATGAGGTAACTGAAGCGCTTTTATCGCTGATCGAGCAGAGTGTGAAAGAAACGGTAAGGGCTGAAAATTTTGATGAGGATTATGAAGTGAGCATCACGCTTGTCAGCGCTGAGAGAATTAGAGAACTCAATCGCGAGTACCGTGCAAAAGACAGCGTAACAGATGTCTTGAGCTTTATTACCTACACCGAGGACGGATTTGAAGTTTATGATGACGAGCCGGTGATGCTTGGTGATGTGGTGATCTGCCTCAAAAGAGCGGATGAGCAGGCCGGTGAGTTCGGGCACAGTATCGAGAGGGAAGTGGCCTACCTTGTATGTCATTCAATGCTTCACCTCTTGGGATACGACCACATGAAAGCTGAAGACAAGACTGAAATGAGATTAAGAGAAAAAGTGATCATGAAAACAATGGGACTCGAAAGAATTGTGGGGGAATAGCATGAGAAGGTTTTGGGGGATTTTGATTTTGGTGCTTATGCTTGCGCTTTCGCTTACCGCTTGTGGCAAGGATGACGGACAGACAAGCGGGGACGACACAAGAGGTGAGGATTCACAGGCAGTCACAGAAGCCGTCGGTGATGAGGACTCGGAGACAGACGCTTCAGATAAAAACGCAGTAGAAGTGGTTCAAAAAGAAACTGAAAGTGAAGTGGAGGAACCAACGGCCACTGAACCGACAAAGCCTGTCGAGGGTCAGACCTACAGTAAACTCAATGGAAGGGTCATCTCCGATGCAGCCGCCGATAGAAGGCCCCTGGCAGTGATGATGGATAACCACTACTTGGCAAGACCCCAGGCGGGGCTAGCTGCCGCTGATATCGTATATGAAGTGCTTGTCGAAGGGAAAATCACGAGGTATCTTGCCATTTTTCAGTCGGAACTTCCAACCGATATCGGTCCGATAAGAAGCGCCAGACCTTACTTTTTAAGACTTGCGATGGAATATGACGCGCTTTATACCCACGTTGGCGGATCCGAACAGGCGAAATCGGAAATCAAGAGCTTTCAGATGGCTGACATCGATGGACTTTCAAGCGGCGGGGATACCTTTTGGAGAAAAAACCATAAGAAGATGCCCAACAACATGTACGCATCCTCCGAATCGCTTTTGGACTGGGCTAAACGCAAAGACTACAGGTCGACAGCCACCTTTGATGGCAGAGCGTTTGACTATGAGCTAAAAGCATCGGAGACTTCTAGGGATCAACTTAAGGTAAAAGTTGTCTACAAAGCGCCTTCTGCAAAAGATTCATTAGGTTATTTTATTGACTTCGTATATAATGAAGAAAGCAAGTCTTACCTTCGTTCTGTCAATGGCAAAGACCATCTAGACGAAGCGACGGGTGAGAGATTGTATGCTGATAGCATTATCATTCAAAGAGCCGGCACGAAGGTGATCGATTCATACGGTCGATTGGCGATCGATGTCGTGGGTGAAGGTACAGGTTATTATATCGCTGATGGAAAATCAGTGGAGATAGTCTGGAAAAAATCAGCAGATAGAGAGAGAACGGTCTATTATGACACTACCGGAAACGAACTAAAGATAAAACCGGGTAAACTGTGGATTCAAATGGTTACGTCTGATTATCAGTTGTAGAATAACTGGAGGGATCATATGGAATATCGAAAATTACTGGATATGGCGATAGAAACAACAAAACTTGCTTATGCGCCATATTCAAAAGTGCAAGTTGGTGCGGCCCTGCTTGGTAAATCAGGTAAGGTCTATACGGGTGTGAATGTAGAGAACGTATCGTTCGGAGCGACAAACTGCGCGGAACGTACTGCGATATTTAAAGCCGTTTCTGAGGGAGAGCTCGAGTTTACAGCGATTGCTGTAGCAAGCAGTCTTGATCACCCGATCACACCTTGTGGCATCTGCAGACAGGTCATCGCCGAATTCGGTTCGAACATCGAAATCATTTTGGGTGATGAGAAGGACTACACCGTCCATAAGGTGACTGAATTACTACCGTTAGGATTTTTTAAAGAAGAGTTGTTGGACTAATCGTCCAGGAGGAGTTTAAGATGGCATTTAAATCAGGATTTGTATCGATTATCGGCAGACCCAACGTTGGTAAGTCGACACTGCTTAACTGTATTGTAGGCGAGAAAATCGCAATTATGACAAACAAACCGCAAACCACACGTAATACCATACGTGCGATTTATCATGAAGAAGAGGCTCAGGTTGTATTTATGGACACTCCTGGTATCCATAAGCCAAAACATAAGTTGGGCGAATACATGGTGAATGCCGCAAAGACGACTTTCAACGAAGTCGATCTAGTGCTGTTTATGGTGGACGATTCGGCTAAAATCGGACCTGGGGACCAGTATATCCTTGATATGCTCCAAGAAGTGAAGACGCCGGTGTTTGTCGTTATCAACAAACTTGACCTATTGATGCCAGAAGACTTCGAAGTAATCTATAATCAATACATGGCACTTCCGCAAGTCACAGAAGTTTACGGAATATCCGCACTACATAAATCCAATGTCGACGGGCTGATGAAGGCTGTAGTGAATACGCTGAACGAAGGACCCATGTTCTTCCCTAACGACATGGTGACTGACCAGCCTGAACGGGCGATCGTATCTGAAATCATCAGAGAAAAGCTGCTTCTTTACCTAGAAGATGAAATTCCGCATGGCGTCGCCGTGTCAATCGAGTCCTTCAAGGAAAGAAAAGGTAAACCGCTTGTGGACATACAGGCGACGATCATCTGCGAGAAGAAATCCCATAAAGGCATCATTATTGGAAAGCAAGGCAGAAAACTAAAAGGTATCGGAAAATCAAGCCGTGAAGATATTGAAAAACTCCTCGGTACAAAGGTTTATTTAGAGCTGTGGGTTAAAATCAAGGAAGGTTGGAGAAATGATTCCAGCCAACTGAAAAACTACGGTTACGATTCTAAGGATTTGTAATTTGACCCCTGTCTATGACAGGGGTTTTCTTATAAGAAAGTACGAGGTGACAGCATGAAAATGTACATGGATGATAAAGAGCGGTTCAGTCAGCTGCACGATACGGTCCTTCATCACTTATTGGAAAGCGATGATCAGACGGTAATCAGCGCAATCGAAGAGATTCACTACGCTGACTTAGCTGAAATAATGATGGAACTCGAAGACAACGAGAGGAACAGGCTCTTCACCCTGCTCACCAGAAATCAAGCGGCGGCCGTGTTCAGCAATATCGACTCGGATGTTTTTGAAGACCTGTTCGCGCTCTTAAAGCACGAACAGAAAATTGCCATCCTAGACCTGATGGGTCAGGATGATATCGTTGATATCCTGGGCGAAGTTTCAGACGCCCTTAAAAATAGAATCATCTCTCTTCTTGATCAGGAGGATCGGGAGGATGTTGCAGAACTGCTTGTCTACGACGAGGACACTGCCGGCGGTATCATGACCAAGGATTACATCGACGTGAAGCGTACGATGACCATTGGTGATGCCATCGGGCATTTGAGAACTACGGCTCCAGAGGCAGAGACCATCTACTATGTCTATGTCACAGACGAGGGCGATAAGCTTGCTGGTATCGTTTCGCTGCGTGAGTTGATTGTTGCGAATCCTGCTGTGAAAGTGGAAGATGTCATGATCGAATCGGTGATTCATGTCCATGTATCCACAGACCAGGAAGAAGTTGCAAGGATCGTATCGAAATACAACCTGCTTGCGGTTCCAGTCATCGATGACAATGAACTGCTTGTCGGTATCGTCACAGTCGATGATATCATCGATGTACTCGAAGAAGAGGCGACAGAGGATATCCTAAGGATCGCCGGTATCGGTGATGAAGAACTCGACCACTACGAGGACTCCTTTTTCACAAGCGTGCTCTACTCAGTGAAGGCCAGGCTGCCCTGGCTTATCGTTACCATATTCGGAGGAATGCTGTCGGCGTTTGTGATCTCAGGCTTTTCTGAAGCCTTGGCGGCGGATCAGACCATCGCCCTATTCATGCCGCTCCTTGCGGGTATGGGAGGTAATGTGGGAACGCAGAGTTCGACGCTTACTGTCAGGAACATCGCCATCAACGACATACAGGGGTCAGAAGTCGGCAGGACTCTCCTTCAGGAGGTCTTTGTAGGATTCATGGTCGGTCTTGTGTGCTCAGCGATTGTTGGTGTCATGTCTTACCTTATGAAGGGAAGAATGATGCTAAGTTTGATTGTAGGGCTTGCGATGTGGGCAAACATCCTGACAGCGGCAACCATCGGTACGCTTGTTCCGCTTATCTTTAAACGAATCGGAGTCGATCCTGCTGTAGCGTCCGCCCCTTTTATCACTACAACGATCGACATCACTGGATTATCGATCTACTTTACACTGGCGACACTGATGATGGCGCATTTACTTTAAAAACTGTGGGTGACTAAATGTTAATGAACACACAAGGGTTGGTTCTAGGTCGTAAGAAAGTCGCTGATAGCGATGTGATCATTACGCTTTTTACCAAGACCCAAGGAAAGCTTAGGGTTTACGCAAATGGAGCACGGCATCCGAAATCGAAATTCGCATCGGGCACGCAACCATTTGTAGAGGGTGAGTTCGCACTAGTCATTAAAAAGGATTTATCCTCCTTGAATGAAATAACCATCAAGGACGCCCACGTGGGCATCAGGTCGGATATGAACCGTCTTTTTCTTGGGAGCTATATGCTCGAGCTGATCGACGCAGCCCTTGAGGACGGAGACCATATCAATAAATTGTACGATGTGGTCGTCTATGCGATCAGGGCGCTTGAGACCGCCACGGACCTTAAGGTGCTGAAGGTGGTGTACGGTCTTAAGATCGCGCAGAAGATGGGGTTTGAACCGGTGTTGTTCTCCTGCAGCTCATGCGGGACGCAGAAGAATCTCACACCTAATTTCAGTGTTAATCTTGGTGGCGTGTTATGTGGTGATTGCGCAGGGCATTTAACGGGTATTACTAAAATCACATTAGAACATTTGAAATGGATTAACGTTGCATTAAAAAGCCCCTTTAGTACTATTCAAGACTTAAATGTTAGTGATAGAATGATTACAGAGATAGATTTTCTTGTGGATCGTTTTATCGAGGCTCATCTTGTGAGACGTCCACTCAAAAGCCTTGAGGTATTAAAACAAATGTGAGCGAAAATTCGCTACTGTAAAAGGAGGATTCATATGAACATTACATTAGAGCAAGTTGATCAAGTGATTGATCGTACAGGTGTTTCTTATAAGGAAGCAAAAGAAGCGCTAGAGCATACGAATGGTGACGTTTTAGAAGCTATCGTCTATCTTGAGCAAGGTGAAGAAGGCGAAGCATCGACAATGAACCAGTTTGGACAAGACATCATCGCATCACTTAAAGACATGATTAAAAAAGGTAATGTGACACGAATTTACCTAGACAAAGATGGTAAGACTGTGGTTGATATCCCTGTCACTGCTGGCGCTCTAGGTGCTGTCTTCTTTGCAGGACCAACGGTTGTTGCGATTATCGCAGCGCTTGCCACTGGCTGTGAGCTTAAAATCGTCAAAGAAGACGGTGAAGTGATCAATGTCAAAGACGTCACAAAAGACACGCTTGAAAACGTAAAAGAAAAAATCAATGAAGCGGCAAGCAAACACCATGCTCATAAAGAAGAAGTAAAAGAAGAAGTAAAAGAAGAAGCGGAAGAAAAAGAAGAAGTCAACGAGTTTGACGAAGACGAATTCTAAAGTGGGTAGGACGAGCCGGCGGGTAGCCGGCTCGTTTTTTTGTGATGAGAACTTGTCAAAGAGGTGACTTTATGCTATGATGCTCTTACAAATGGTGTTTAACCCATAAGGCAGTGCGAAGAACAGAAAGAATCATCCAGATTCATTTTAGAGAGACAACGGTTGGTGTGAGTTGTCATGAAAGCGGATGAGGGGCATCTGGGAGCAGTCTGTAATTAAGGTGGATCTAATTCAATTAGGGTGGAACCGCGGAGCTCATCCGTCCCTTTCCAGGGAGCGGGTGTTTTTTATTTTTTGAAAAGAAGAAGAAAGTAGAAGGAGGATCATATGAAGAATACTGAAAAAACAATGGAGAAAATCGTTGCGCTGACTAAGAATAGAGGCTTTGTATTCCCGGGCTCTGATATTTACGGCGGTCTGGCGAACACGTGGGATTACGGTCCGCTTGGCGTAGAACTTAAAAACAATGTGAAAAAGGCATGGTGGAAGAAGTTCATTCAGGAATCACCCTACAACGTAGGTATGGACGCTGCGATTCTGATGAATCCAAAAGTCTGGGTCGCTTCAGGACACGTTGGCGGATTCAACGATCCCCTCATGGACTGTAAGGCTTGTAAGACCCGTTACAGGGCAGATCAGCTGATCGAGGAATACATGATCAAAAACGACATTGTCGAGAATGTCGAGGGATGGTCTAACGAAAAGATGGAAAGCTATGTTGCGGAAAAAGGAATCGACTGTCCAAACTGCGGCAAGCATGACTATACCGGAATCAGACAGTTCAATCTCATGTTCAAGACGCATCAGGGCGTTACTGACGATTCTTCAACAGAAATCTTCATGAGACCGGAGACTGCGCAAGGAATTTTTGTCAACTTCAAGGCGATTCAAAGGGCAGCGCGTAAAAAAGTACCTTTCGGTATCGGTCAGATCGGTAAGTCGTTCAGAAACGAGATCACACCAGGTAACTTCATCTTCAGAACGCGTGAGTTTGAACAGATGGAGATGGAATTCTTCTGTAAACCGGGCACTGAGTTCGAATGGTTCGACTACTGGAAGCAGTTCAGCCTTAATTGGTTGTCTGAGTTGGGTCTTAAGGACGAGAACGTCAAGTTTAGAGACCACGACGAGGACGAGCTTTCTCACTATTCGAATGCGACGACTGACATCGAGTATCTGTTCCCGTTTGGCTGGGGTGAGCTATGGGGTATCGCCTCTCGTACTGATTTCGACCTCAACAGGCACATGGAACACAGTGGCGTGGACCTTAAGTATGTGGACCCGGTGACGAATGAGAAGTATGTTCCTTACGTCATCGAACCGGCACTAGGTTGCGATAGGGTGACGCTCGCCTTTATGGTAGACGCTTATGACGAAGAAGTGATCGATGAGAAGGACACACGCATCGTGATGCGTTTCCATCCTGCGCTTGCACCTTTCAAAGCGGCGATCTTCCCGCTTTCTAAAAAGCTCAACGATGAAGCATCAGAAGTATTTGCTACATTAAGAAAAGAATTCACAGTGGACTATGACGATGCCGGTTCAATCGGTAAGCGCTATAGAAGACACGACGAAATAGGAACTCCTTTCTGCATCACCTATGACTTTGAATCGAAGGAAGACGGCGCTGTAACGGTCAGACACAGAGATTCGATGGAACAGGAACGTGTGAAGATCGATGAGTTAGTGGAATATATCAGAACGCGAATCGCATTTTAACAAGTAAGAATCGGTGTCAGAAGTTGACACCGATTCTTTTTTTTTCACGCGCCTTAGTAAATCCTCAAATCGTGATATATTAACATATTGGAATATTTATATATAAAAAACCAACATATATATTGACGATTATTTATATAGTACGTATTATATAATCAAAGGTAAGGAAAGGAGCGTGTTATTAGTGCTGACGAAGAGACAAAAAGAAATTATTTCGATTGTTTCGCAGTTCGAACCGATCAGTGGCGATGAAATCGCAAGCAAGCTGGATTTAAGCAAGAGCACCATCCGCTCGGATCTCAGTTTTTTAAGCCATATGGATTATTTGGACGCAAGACAGAAGGTAGGTTACCTGCTGGGTAAGAAGAACAATGAGACCGAGACCTATTCAGAGATTGCCAAGATGAAGGTATCCGAAGTGATGGCGGTCCCGGAAGTGATCGACGAGTCCTTGCCCCTTTACGATGCGATCGCGACGATGTTTTTAGCGAATGTGGGTTCCATCTACATTCACAAGAACAAGAGTCTTGTAGGCGTCGTATCCAGAAAGGACATGATCAAGTCCATGATGGGAGGAGCCGACATAAGCAAGCTCCCTGTGGGCATTGTGATGACAAGGATGCCCAATGTTGTATGGGTGACGCCCAACACCACTGTCGTGTCGGCCGCTCAGCTGATCATCTCGCATCAGATCGACAGTTTGCCGGTGGTTGAAGTGCTCAAAGAGGAAGGGAAGACCGTCTACCGTGTGGTTGGAAGATTTTCTAAGACGGTAGTGTCAAAATTATTTTGTGAAACATTTAGTGAGAATTAGTGGGAATCAACCGATAATTTGGAGGTGCTGAATGAGACAGGTATTTGATTTTATTGAGGCGGACGCGTCGTGGAAGAACCTTTTAGGTGGCAAAGGGGCCAATTTGGCAGAGATGTGCAAACTGGGTCTTCCCGTGCCCGAGGGTTTCACGATCACGACGGAGGCTTGCAGGGCCTATAGCAAAAACGGCAAATCGCATATTCTGTCGATAGAAGGCGAGATCAAAGAGGCAATCGCACGACTTGAGTCGGTAAGCGGCAGACGCTTTGGCGACGAGACGGACCCTCTTTTGGTTTCAGTGCGTTCGGGTGCCCCGGTTTCGATGCCGGGTATGATGGATACTGTCTTAAATCTTGGTCTGAATGAGAAGACCACAGAAGCGCTCGGTAAAATCACAGGTAACATGTCTTTTGCATACGATACCTATAGACGCTTTATTCAAATGTACAGCGATGTGGTCCTCAATATCCCTAAATATCATTTTGACGGCGTGCTCAACAGCCGCTTAAACCACCATAAGGTCGACAATTTCATCGAACTTGACTTAAGTGTGATGGAAGAGATCATCAAGAGCTATTTCCATGTCGTTAAAGTCGAAAAGGGAATCAGTTTTCCTGTTGATCCTTGGGATCAGCTGATGACAGCGATAGAGGCTGTATTTGAATCCTGGAACAATCCCCGTGCAGTGCTGTACCGTAGAATCAACGATATCGCAGACGATATGGGCACAGCTGTCAATGTGCAGCGTATGGTGTTTGGCAATTACGATTCAAGCTCGGGTACAGGCGTGGTGTTCACGAGAAACCCATCCGACGGTACTCCCGGTCTTTATGGTGAATTCCTGCTGAATGCCCAGGGTGAGGACGTTGTGGCCGGTATCAGAACGCCTAATAAGATCGAAAAGCTGCAAGAGCTTCTGCCAGCTTGTTTTGAAGAGCTGTCGAAGGTATGCGGGCGCCTTGAGAAACACTACCTGGACATGCAGGACATCGAGTTTACGATAGAAAGTGAAAAGTTATATATGCTACAGACCCGTAACGGTAAGCGGACAGCGAGAGCGGCGCTTAGGGTGGCAAGGGATCTTGTGAATGAGAGCCTGATCGATAAGGAAACTGCGATCACACGAATCGATACTAAATACGTCGATCAGCTGCTTCATCCGACCTTCGTGCAAACTAGCGCAAAACCTCGTGTCGCGCTGACAACCGGTCTGCCGGCTTCACCAGGGGCAGCGGTGGGGGCAGTTTATTTCTACTCTGAAGATGTGGTTGCCGCCAAAAAAAGGGGTGAGCAAGCGATTCTTGTAAGAAGAGAGACATCTCCTGAGGATATAGAAGGAATGCTCCATGCCGAGGGAATCATCACAGCAAGGGGCGGGATGACATCGCATGCCGCTGTGGTGGCAAGAAGCATGGGAAAATGCTGCGTAGCGGGATGCTCCGAGATGAACGTGAATGAAGAGCTTGGAATCATAGAAGTGGGGCATATCACGGTTAAAAAAGGAGAAATCCTTTCGATCGACGGTAGCACGGGTGAGATCTTCATCGGTGAAATCGAGAAGGAATCAAGCCTTAAGGATGATTTGCTAGAAACCTTCTTAGTGTGGTCGAAGGAACTATCAAAGATAGGAGTCCTGTCCAACTGCGATTCGCCAAAAGATGCGATCACCGCTCTGAACTTCGGCGCCCAGGGGATCGGTCTTTGCAGGACCGAGCATATGTTCTTTGAGAAAAGCAGAATCAAGCTTGTCAGACAAATGATACTTGCAGAAAGTCTCGAAGAGAGACAAGAAGCGCTCCAGGGTTTGCTACCCTTCCAGAGGGAAGACTTTATGGGAATGTTCAGCGCGCTAAATGGTAAGCCGATCGTCATTAGACTGCTTGATCCACCGCTGCACGAGTTCTTACCGACAGGGCACGACGATATCGTCTTGCTTGCCGAGGAGTTCAACAGACCGGTTTCTGAAATCGAGAGCCTTTTGAGCAGGCTCGAAGAAGTCAATCCCATGCTCGGCCACAGGGGATGCAGGCTTGCGATCACCTACCCTGAAATCTATGAAATGCAGACAAGGGCGATCGTAGAAGCTGCGATTAAGGTGAAGGAACAGGGAACTCCGGTGGATGTGGGTATCATGATTCCACTTGTAGGCTTTGTGAAGGAGTTCAAGATACTCAAGCAACTGGTCGAACAAGAGGTACTGAACATCTGCAAAACACACGATACGACACTTAATTATCAGATCGGAACCATGATCGAAGTGCCAAGGGCGGCCTTATGCGCCGACGAGATAGCGGAGCATGCCGACTTTTTCTCCTTTGGAACCAACGACCTTACCCAGATGACACTCGGATTTTCAAGAGACGACTCGGGTAAGTTCATACACGTCTACAAGGACAAGCAAATTTTTGATGCGGATCCGTTTGAATCCCTTGACATAGAAGGCGTTGGAAAACTTGTCGCGACTGCAGCGAAATTAGGAAAAGGCGCCAATAAGGACCTAAAGCTGGGGCTTTGCGGAGAGCAGGGCGGAGATGCGAAAACCATAGCCTTCTGTCTTGAGACCAAACTAGACTACGTATCCTGTTCACCGTTCAGGGTACCGGGAGCCTTAATTGCCGCTGCCCAGGCCAGTGTAAAACAAACTAGGCTTTTAAACTCAGATGTTATGGGGTAGAATTAAGATATCAAATAAATTTGGAGGCAATTATGGGCAAATATTATATCTATATCATTTCCGATTCTGTTGGTGAAACAGGAGAGCACGTAGCGAGAGCGGCTGCCGGACAGTTTAAAAATAGTGAGTTCGAAGTAAAGAAGTATCCTTATATCGAAGATGTGGAGAGGATCAAAGAGATTTTGGAAGAAGCCGCCACCAGAAGGTCGATACTTGTCTTTACTACCGTGCTTCAGCATCTACGAGAGATGATTACAGGCTTTTGCAAAGCGCATAAAATGCCTTTCATCGATGTGATGAACCCCTTGATCCATACCTTCAAGCATTTTTTAAACGAGGATCCGATCAACGAACCGGGCACGATTCACAAGCTGGATGAGAAATACTTCAATCGTGTCGAAGCCGTTGAGTTTGCGGTGAAATACGACGACGGTAAGGATCCGCGCGGTGTAAAGAAAGCGGATGTCGTCATCCTTGGAATTTCAAGAACCTCGAAAACGCCGCTGAGCATGTACCTTGCGCATAAGAACATCAAGGTGGCGAATATTCCACTTGTCCCAGAAGTGCCCGTACCAAAGGAAGTCTACGAAATCAGTTCTAAGAAGATCGTGGGTCTTACGAACACGCCTGCCAAATTGAACGAAATACGTGAAGAAAGATTGAAAGCGCTTGGGCTTACGTCTAACGCGATTTATGCGAACATGAACAGGATAAACGAGGAGCTTGAGTACGCAGAAGAAATCATGAGCGCTATCGGATGCCCGGTGATCGATGTGTCCAACAAAGCGATAGAAGAAACTGCCAATATCATTCTACAGATCCTAATGGAACAAAAACAAGACTAAAACCGCTGAGGCGGTTTTTCTTTTTTATAAGCCGTATGTTTTAACATAAAATAAAATAAATTTAGAGGTGATTTCTTAGTTATGACGAATTAACTATAATAGAAGAAGTTGTCCTGACTCGAAACGAGGTGATCGGATGTCTTTAAAAGAACGGATGGAACAAAGAGAAAGAGATTGGCTGAGTGAGTTTGCCATGAAGTCGGTGGATTCAAAGGGGCGAAGCGTGCCTGAAGACTCGTGCGATTACAGAACCGCTTTTCAGAGGGACCGCGACCGCATCATTCATTCCAAATCATTCAGACGGTTAAAACATAAGACGCAGGTGTTTTTATCGCCAGAAGGTGACCATTACCGCACAAGACTTACCCATGCGCTCGAAGTCGCGCAACTTTCAAGGACGATAGCGAGAGCCTTGCAGCTGAATGAAGACCTGACAGAGGCGATTGCCCTTGGTCACGACCTTGGACATACTCCATTTGGCCACTGCGGTGAATCGGAACTAAATAGGATCCACCCGGGAGGTTTTGAACACAGGGTGCAGAGCCTCAGGGTGGTCGAACTCCTTGAAGAACGCAAGGACCACATAAGAGGACTTAATTTGACATGGGAAGTCAAAGATGGTATACTTCATCATTCGGGCTCTACAGAACCTGCGACACTCGAAGGACAAATTGTCCGTCTGTGTGACAGGATAGCGTATATCAATCACGATATCGACGATGCTACCCGCGCAGGAGTCTTGGATGTCAATACCTTGCCACGTGTGTTTGTAGATTATTTTGGTGCGACCCATAGCCTCAGAATCGATAAGATGATCACAGATGTGATCATGACAAGTGATGGAAAGCGCAGTATCAGAATGAGTGAGGACGCATGGGAGATCATGCAGATTATCCGAACATTCATGTTTAAAAACGTATACTTGAATGACGAAGCCAAAGGCGAGGAGCAAAAAGCGCGTAAACTGATAAATTATCTGTATACGTATTTTGGTGAGAATCCCGATCGGCTACCGATCGAGCAGCAAACTTATGCTGAAGAAGAAGGTATCATCGCTGTAAAAGATTTTATCGCAGGCATGACGGACCGTTATGCTGTCAATCTATATAAAGAAATTACAGTGCCAAAATACTGGCACGGATAGATGGTGGAAAAAAGTGGGGAAATACAAACGTGAAGTAACAGCATATTTGCTTGATCATCTAGATGTGATCGATGTGGTTGGTTCAGTTGTTCCCCTGAAAAGAGCAGGGAGAAATCACAAGGGATTGTGTCCTTTTCATAATGAAAAATCACCTTCCTTCGTGGTATCTGACGAACGTCAGACCTATCACTGTTTTGGTTGCGGCGCTTCAGGATCTGCAATCAATTTTGTCATGCAATCCGAAAACCTCGGTTTTTTGGACGCGCTTGAACAATTGGCGGAAAGGTATTCTGTGGATATCGCTCAGTTTTTAGAAACTGATTTTGCTAAAAAAGAAGCGAACACAAAAGACCTGTACGATGTGATGAAACAGGCCGCAAGGCTCTATTATCAGTCGCTTACAGAATCAAAGGAAGCCAAGGCCTATTTTCAGGATAGGGGACTTTCAGAAAAGGTGATGAAACAGTTCGGTCTGGGATTCGCTCCTGACAGCTGGGATTTCTGCCTTAAGGGTTTGAAGAAGTACGGAATAAAAGAAGAGCAGATGCTCAGCTGCGGACTAATCGTTAAAAAAGAGAACGGCGGATATTACGACAGGTTCAGAAACCGTGTGATGTTTCCGATATTCGATCATCGGGGAAGAGTGGTCGCCTTTGGCGGTAGGGTACTTGATGACAGTGTTCCAAAGTACCTCAATTCACCAGAGACTCCCATATTTTATAAATCAAATACGCTTTATGGTTTGAATGTAGCAAGAAAATCGAACACCAAGGAGAACAGGGTCATCCTCGTTGAAGGATATATGGATGTGATCACCCTGCATCAGTACGGCTATGTCAACACGGTCGCATCCTTGGGTACTGCACTGACTGAAGGACATGTCAAACAGTTGAGTCGATTATATAAGGAAGTGATCTTCGCCTATGACGGGGATGAGGCAGGACGCAACGCCATTATCAAGTCGCTGGATGTGTTTAAGGGCTACCATTTAAAGGTGAAGGTTTTAGACATGGGCGATGTCAAGGATCCGGATGAGCTGTTAAAGGTTCATGGAAAAGAGGGATTCGACAAGCAAATCGACCTAGCCATGAACACGATAGAGTTTTCGGTAAAAAGGCTTGAAAAAGGGTATAACTTAAAAGATGACGAAGATCGCCTGCAATTCCTATCAGAAGCTTATAAGATGATCGCAGGTCTGACATCCGATTCGGAGCGTGAAGTCTATCTTAACCATCTGGCTGAGAGGATAGGGCTCAGCGCTGGAAACGTCATCGCCGATTTCAATAGGGAACAGGGGTCGGCCATCCAAGTCGAAGAAACCGCCCGCGAACATCACCACGACGTTGATGAGGGTGAGGACGACGGCTGGTATGGAGTTGATTTCGAACCTCCTGAAGATCTTGATGGGGAGGACTTATCCTACGAAATATCCGATACCCCCTTGATTAATACTTCAAAATTGCTTACAATAGAGAAAGCTGTGTTAAAAAGCGCATTAATGTCCAAAGGATATGTGCAAATTATAGAAACGCAGCTTCAAAATGGATTTTACTACGAAGCAAATGCGGATTTATTTACAGAAATCAAACGATATTATTCATCGTTCGACGCATTCGAGATCATGCAGGCAGCAGAATATTTCGCTATTGAGCAAGTTAAGAAACTCAAAGAGATTCTGTTTGATGTCGCTTTTGTCGGAAGCAGTCAAGATGTTGAGAAATTATTAAAGCTTCATAAAAAACTATACTACGAAGCGCGCATCAAAGAAGTGGACAGTTTTATTCAAAAGTTGAAGATGACTCCCGGCGATGATGCAAATTTGAAGTATCGTGAAAAACTAGTTGAACGAATAAAACTTCAAAAGGAACTTTCTCAGGTCACCAAATTGCTACAGGGGTGAGTTGAGGCTTATAGCCCCGTATACAGTGTGGTTTGACTTAGCATTTGAAAGGAGAATTAGGTCTGATGACAAAAAAACCTAATCAAGTAGAGGCAGTAAAAGAACTGATTGCAAAAGGTAAAGAAGATGGATCGTTGTCATATGATGATATCAACGACGCCTTATCCGAGTTTATCCTAGATAAAGACCAGATCGAAGATATCTATACTTCATTTGGAGACCTTGGTATCGACATCATCGGTGATGGTGTGATCGAAATGACTGGCAAAGTGGATGATGACGTCGATGACGATGAAGACGAGATTAAGCCTTCAAAAGCTGATTTGTCTGTTCCAAAAGGCGTGAGCATCGATGATCCGGTTCGTATGTATCTTAAAGAAATCGGTAAAGTGCCGCTACTTTCTGGTACTGAGGAGATCGAACTTGCTAAGAGAATGGAAGAAGGCGACGACGAAGCTAAGAAAAAGCTTTGCGAAGCGAACCTCCGTCTTGTGGTAAGTATCGCAAAAAGATACGTCGGTAGAGGAATGCTGTTCCTAGACCTTATTCAAGAAGGTAATCTGGGTCTTATCAAAGCTGTTGAAAAATTTGATTGGCGTAAGGGATACAAGTTCTCCACTTATGCCACATGGTGGATCAGACAGGCGATCACTCGTGCGATAGCCGACCAGGCCCGTACTATCCGTATTCCGGTGCATATGGTTGAAACAATCAACAAACTGATCCGTGTTTCAAGACAGCTTTTGCAGGATCTGGGTCGTGACCCTAAACCTGAAGAGATCGCTGTTGAGATGGACATGACTGTTGAAAAGGTTCGTGAGATTTTAAAAATCGCACAAGAACCGGTATCGCTTGAGACTCCGATCGGTGAAGAGGAAGATTCTCATCTTGGAGATTTCATCCCGGACACAGACGCTCCAGCTCCAGCGGATGCTGCTGCATTTTCAATGCTAAAAGAGCAGCTCTTAGAGGTGCTTGATACCTTGACACCTAGAGAGCAAAAGGTGCTTAAACTTAGATTCGGTCTTGAAGACGGTAGAGCAAGAACACTTGAAGAAGTCGGTAAGCGATTTGAAGTAACAAGAGAGCGTATCCGACAAATCGAAGCGAAAGCCCTAAGAAAGCTTAAGCACCCTTCAAGAAGTAAAAAACTAAAAGATTATTTAGAATAAATCACTTAAGCTGTTTCGAGAGAAGCAGCTTTTGTTATATAATAGGGACTAGCGATTAGCCTTTAGCTATTGGTAGTTAGCCTTTGGGAAATTCATAACCCGACGAATACAAGTCTTGCACTTCCAAAGACAAAAGGCAAAAGGCAAAAGGCAAAAGACAAAAGGCAAAAGGCAAAAGGCAAAAGGCAAAAGGCAAAAGGCAAAAGGCAAAAGGCAAATTCCCCAAACAAAAGGAGCATATCATGAAACTAACCCCAAGACTGCAGACCATCGCAAACATGGTAGACAAGGGTTCTATAATAGGCGACATAGGCACGGACCACGCGTATCTACCGGTATGGCTGGTTGAAAATAGCATCTGTGAAAGGGCTTTTGCGACAGATATCAACGAGGGACCGCTTGCAAACGCTGTGGGCACCATTGAAGAGGCAGGGTTCTCAGACCAAATCACCACAAGGCTTGGTGGCGGTATCGAGCCCTATCACCTTGGTGAGGCTAACGCCTATGTCATCGCCGGAATGGGTGGCATGCTCATCATCGACATACTCACAACATCAAAAGAACTGGCAGACTTAGCGGACTATCTGATCCTTCAGCCCATGCAGGGTAGGGCGGACCTAAGAAAATGGCTGTCTGAGAACGCCTATGAAATCCTCGAAGAAAGAATCGCAATCGAGGGTGAGAAGTTTTATGAGGTTATCAAAGTAAAAGCCGGTAAAGGCACCCATATGACATGGGCAGAAACCGAACTCGGTACAAGCATGCTGCAGGATGAGAACTACTACGAATTTTTAGACCATAAGATAAGAGTGCATGAACGCATACTGGCCGGCGTCAAAAAAGGCAATGACCAGGCTGCCATAAGTCGAGTAGAAGCAGAACTTAAAGCCATAGAAGAGGTGAAGTCATGCGCGTTAACTCAAAAAAGATAATCCAGAAACTAGAACAGCAGTTTCCCAAGTCTCTAGCGGACAGCTGGGACAATGTAGGGTTTCAAATAGGCAACGAGGACAGTGCGGTCGATGTGATCCTCACCTGCCTTGAAGTCACAGATGCTGTGATCGATGAGGCGGTTGAAAAATGCGCGGGTCTTATCATCGCCCATCACCCATTGATCTTCAAAGCTCCAAAGACCTTGTCGGAGCATGATCCAAAAGCCCACTTGATGACAAGGCTCATCAAAGAGAATATCGGCCTCTATGTGATGCATACCAACTTCGACCACGGAACAGGCGGTCTGTCAGACCTGATGGCAAGCGAGCTGAAGCTCAGCAGAACAGTACATTTGAAAGAAGTGCATTCAGAAAAACTGGTCAAGATCATCGTCTATATTCCTACGGACCATGTGGATGCTGTCGAGACAGCCGTTTTTGAAGCGGGTGCCGGGCACATTGGAAAGTACTCCAACTGTGGCTTTAAAAGCAGCGGACTCGGGTCTTACCAGGCCACCGAGGGAGCGAATCCCTTTATCGGTGAAATCGGCAAGCTCGCAGTAACTGAAGAGGTGAAGCTTGAAACGATCGTACAGGCTGCTAACTTATCGCATGTCATCGAAGCGATGATCAAGGCGCACCCCTACGAAGAAGTCGCCTATGACCTGATACCCCTGATGAATAAGGGCATGACTGAAAGTCTGGGCCGTGTAGGCTACCTCGACGAGCCTATGAGCCCAACTGAATTCGCGCAGCATGTGAAGAACTGCTATGGTTTAGAGACGCTCAAGATGAGTGTGCCAAGAGATAAGAAAATCTATAAAGTCGCTGTGATTTCAGGAGCAGGCATGGACTTCATCGCCGATGTGGCCCATACGCGCGCTGACGCCTTTGTCACAGGAGATGTCAGGTACCATGAGACTATGGAGTCCAGACATTTTGGAATCGCCATAGCCGACGTAGGGCACTTTGAAAGCGAAGTCGTCTTTTCAAAAGGTGTAAAGGCGATTCTTGATAGAATGATCGACGAACAGGGATACGACTTAAGGGTAGAGGCAAGCAGCGCAGAAAAACCAATTTTCGAGTTTTACTAAAAGATAGGTCCAGTAGCGCTTTCACTTGACTTTAGACGTTTAACCTCGTATAATCACAGAGTGAGTAAGCCAGATGATCGCACAGGCAACTGTGAGGAAAGTCCGAGCTCCGTAGAGCAGGGTGCTGGGTAATACCCAGTGGAGGCAACTTCAAGGATAGTGCAACAGAGAGATACCGCCTGATTTATCAGGTAAGGGTGGAAAGGCGAGGTAAGAGCTCACCAGCATGCAGGTGACTGCATGGCTATGTAAACCCCACCTGGAGCAAGACCAAGCAGGGATATAAAAGAGCGGCTGCTCGTCGCTTCCCGTAGGTAGGTCGCTAGAGCCCGGATGGCAACAACGGGCCCAGATAGATGATCGTCTAATACAGAACTCGGCTTATAGGTTTGCTCACAACCATAAGTGAAAGAACACTCAATTTATTGGGTGTTTTTTTGTGTTTAAAAGAGGGTGGTTATGATGATGTACAAGTACAAAATATATTGGGTGTGGAGACTAGAGCATTCTTTTGTTATATGCTTTAGCAAATGGGTATCGTTAAAATACTATGTTGTCATAACAAAACTAGCACAAGTTGAAGGGGAGTAAAAAATGGAGAAACAGACAAAGTCTTATAGAGCAAATGAAACAAAAGTAAGATTCAGTATCAGCAATCAATTGATGTTGTTTTTCTCTTTAATCATCGTATTTGTATTATTGGCAGTAGGGTTAAGGTCTTACATAAGCGCAGAGAAAATCATTAAAGACAATTTGGTTTCGAATTCTCAGGCTCTAAACCTGGAGATTTCGAACGAACTGCAATACTACTTAGGCAAATATGAGCTTGTCGTGTCGTATTTGGCATCTGATGCAAATGTGAAGAACGTCAATGATGACACCGACAAAATATGGATGCTCAATGTCTTTAAGGGATTCATTGCCCAAGACCCTGACATCATGTATGCCTATGTCGGGTCATCAACCGGAAAAATGTACATGATACCGGATGAAGCACTGCCAGCCGGTTACGACCCTCGTACAAGACCGTGGTACACAGATGCTGTTGAAGCGGACGCTTTGGTCTGGACCCCTCCGTATGCCGACGCGAGCTCAGGAGAAGTGGTCGTGACAGTAGCGAAACCGGTCAAAAGCGACACCGGCAAACTGTTGGGTGTTGTCGCGCTTGATTTAAGGTTGAATACTCTTGCCGAAAAAATCCATAACGTTAAAATCGGCAAGTCAGGGGCCGTTTATATGGTCGACAATGTTGGCAACATCATCGTTCATCCCGATGAAACCCTTGTGGGCCAACCCATGCCTGTCGCTGAAATCTATGATGCGATGCAAAAGAATGACGAAGCGGTTGTGAATTATAAGTACAAGAATAGCGAGGGGAAATCAGAAGACAAGTTCACCACCTTTGCCACAATCCCAGGAGTCAATTGGAAGATAGGTGCCGCTTTCTCCGTCAAAGCCGAAATAATCGATGACAGCCGAAACATTCTAATCAACATCATCGTCATAGGTCTTATTGCCCTAGTGGTTTCAATTGTTCTTTCCTATTTCTATGCAAGAAGCATTAAAGGCAGCATTCAAAAGATCGTCGCAGTGCTCGGCAAAATGAGAACAGGCGATATGTCTTCAACACTTTCTATCAAATCCAAAGACGAGTTTGGCCTCTTGGGACAGTACTTCAATGATACGACAAAAGCGCTTTCGCATTTGATCAGTGACATTCAAGTGGTTTCAGATAATCTATCCGAGTCCGCAAGCAGCCTGGCTGCGACTGCCGAACAAACGAGCGCGTCGGCTGATGAAGTGTCCAAAGCAATCGATGACATCGCGAAAGGCGCAAACAATCAGTCTGGAGAAGCGGAGCAGTCGGTTGTTTTAGCCCAGTCCCTATCCACTAAATTCGAGAAACTCAACACCAATGTCAAAGACATGATGGAACAAGCGAAAGAGGTCATGAGTTCGAATAATCTGGGCTTTAAAACACTTGATGGCTTAAAGGCCAAAACACTTATGAGCACCGAATCCAATTTAAAAATTGAAGAAGTCATCTCAAGCTTAAATGAAAAGACAACACAAATCGGAGGCATACTCGATTCAATTTCCGCGATTTCTGTCCAGACAAACCTCTTGGCCCTAAACGCTTCGATAGAAGCGGCTAGAGCTGGAGAGCATGGCAGAGGCTTTGCTGTTGTCGCGGAAGAAATAAGAAAACTTGCTGAGGAATCGTCACGATCTGCCGACGAGGTTCGAGTGATTGTCACAAACATCCAAGAGGACAGTGTGAAATCTGTTAAGAGCATGAACGAAATGAAAGTGATCTCAAACGAACAAACCGCCGCCGTTGCGGATGTTGCCAAGTCGTTTGATTCCATCAGCACCTCGATAGATGGCATCGCCAATCAAATCGATCATATTTCATCGTACATGGTTGAAGTGATTCACGATAAAAACAACATTACTTCTTCAATACTGAATATTTCATCCGTTTCTGAAGAAACCGCCGCAGCCTCGGAAGAAGTGACGGCTTCGATGCAGCAACAATCAGAAGCGGTAGAGGAAGTTGCCAAAGCGGCGGAGATACTGAATGAAATTGCCATCAACTTAAATAATGAATTGTCAAAATTTACAATTTAACGCTCGTTAGATTTCAAATTTCTGATTTTGATATGTTAACCTGAATAATGTCGCAGTCATTAGAATCTTATTTCGTTAAATGATAAACTACATTTAGAAGTTGGACACTATGGCTGAAACAGAAAACAACATAAAACTCGGATAGATATCGCCGGAATTTAGTGTTTCGAAAACGAGACCGGCGGAAGTTGCTCTTGCAGAAGTATCCCGATGGTCTAAATGAGTTGTCAAAAAACGGTGATTTTACGTTGATTCGGTGTATTTAAGTACCATTTTCAACCTAGATTGCAGCTAATAAAACGGCGTTTGCTCTTGCAACAGCAACTGATGTATAGAAACGGAAGTTAGTTTTTCAATCAACCGAAATATAAGAACCTTGAGGGTGTCCACTCAAGGTTGCTTTCGGCAATGAATTTTTGAGCCAATTGCTCACGAATTTCTGCACCTTTAACAGACTTTGCAGATTAATTTGATAGTTGAGAAACAAGTGCTGAAGTTACCTAAAAATCGAGGCACGGTTTAAGGTCTCATTTTAGGGGATATATCCTCAAGGAAATGGCGGTTATGGTACTCGGAGGAACTTTATGAGAATGTATAGAAATTCAAGTGAATTTAAAAAAAATCTACCAGTGCTAGTGGTTTTAATAATGTCAGCCTTGTTTGGTTTGATTCTAGTTCAAGAAGTGAAGTACGAAGTTTCTTCGGAAAAAATAAATGCTCAGAAGGATTTGCAATTAGTCAGCGTGAGTCTCAGTGAATTGATTTCGAAACCTATTGATCGTTTGCAAGGTTTAAAGTTCTTTTTTGAGGAAAATCCAGATTTTGAAAGCATTGCGTTAGAAAAAATGGCAGCAAGAATATTTGATAACTTCGGGAAATTAGCCAAAACTGTTGCGATAACGGATGCTGGTGTCATCAAATTTATTTATCCGTTAAAAGGAAATGAACAGGTGATCGGGATCGATCTTCTTAAAGTAAAATCCCAAAAGGTGCAGACCGCTAAGGTATTTCAGACAGGAGAAAATACTTTGTTAGGGCCTCTAAAGGTTCTACAGGATTGGAAAGCACTTATACATCTCTCCCCAATTTATGCGAACTCAAGTAATTCAAATCAGGTGACAGGTCTTATGACACTTACGATCAATGATGAGGAACTGTTTAAGGAATCCGGTATAAGCCGTCTGATAGAGACCCACTATGTTAAAATCACGAATATACAGCAGGATCTTGAAGAAAATGCAATTATAGATACGACGGAAGGTAAATCTTATGATTTTATAAATATGGACATTTATCCAGTTGATCAACATTGGAAAATATCCATATATCCAAAGGGTGGGTGGGAAATTCGATATGAGGTCATGGTTTTTTTAGTGATTTTGTGGGTGACAATGACTGGATTGCTGACTGCATTTACACTATGGTTGCTCAAAAAAAATGCATTTCTCGAGAATGCAGTTATAGAGCGAACGAAAACTCTGGTTGATACGAATGATTACCTTGAAAACAGTCTTGCGGAAAATGAAGAGAAGCAGGCCATGCTCGAAATCATGAATGAAAAATTGGAAAAAAACATCATAGAACTTAGATACTCACAAGAACGAGTCGTATCACTGGAAAAAATCAGAGTGATTAACGATATGATGAACGGCATAGCTCATCAACTCAATACACCCCTTGGAAATATCAAGCTGATGCTATCATATGTTAAGTCAATATTTGAAAGCAGTCAAACGTCAGATCATTTAATCCATCAAGAATGGGCCCAGTCTTTAAGTGATAGCCTCGATATAATTGAGAACAGCACAGATAAAGCCATTAGAATTGTATCAAATTTCCAAACGATCTCTTTTTTAAACTTGAATCAAAAACTGGAGCCAATCATTATTTGTAATTTCATCAATGACCTGATAACCGAATCTATGGATGAGCATTATATTAGATTCATAAATAGCGTACCTGAAACCGTAGTCATTGTTTGCAACAAGTCCTTACTCAAACAAGTGATTTCAAATATCGTGATATTTTTCAGCGAATTTGCAGATCGTGAAAAAAACTGCGATATTGTATTTGATTTTGTCACCATCAATGAGATTACCGCACTTCAAATTCATGTTCTGAATAACAATATTCCTGATGATTTCACAAAGAAGATATTTGATCCACATCTCATGGTTCCATCGCGGAAACTCACTGGATTGGAATTGTTCATGTCGCATTTTGTAGCAGTTAAATTACTTTCGTTTGAATTGAAATACAATTACGAAGGTCAAGATTGTCACCTTTTCATGCTCTATCTGACTCAAATCCTTGATGAAGAGGGCTCTCACTGAAAACAGAGTTATGGACCGTTTCGGGTGAAAACTTAGAGGCGGTCTGTTTTTATGTAAGGGTCATTAAGGACATATTTGAGTAATAGTTGCTTATCCTCATTAGTACCTATGGAAATAAGGTACTTCTGTCATCAGATTTGAAACAACACATTACTTCCAAAAAGCAGGGATCGATTTATAATAATGAAAAAGGCTTAAACAAAGCCTTAGAAAACATGCTTCAAAAAAACATAATAGAAGCCACTGCTCAAGCAAAGAAGCTCCATGGGGGAACAGTCGCTGAAGTGTTGCTTGTACAGGGGATTGCAACGACTGACACCCATGATGAAATTCCCTACAAGCTCGTGCATAAAATACAAAAGCAGTGGAAACGCAGGGCTGACGAGGATTCTTGGAGAAGGGAATATGATTTATACAAGTCAGAACTCAGTAGTCACATGACCGATGATTTGAGGTGGCCAACCTGTTATCACTTAGAACAACAGGTGGACCAAGTCCAGATATGGATGGAATTCATAGATGGTGTAACTGGACACGACCTAACCCTTGATATGTTTAAACTTGCTGCAAAAGAGATGGGTAGATTTCAGGGCAGACTACTTCGAGACAAGCCACCCTTGTTAAATGACCTTAGTAACCTAAGCCGAGAGTCCATGATAAAGGAAGTTTACCAGTCCTACATATCGTGGCCAGAAACATATGACTATATAAGGTCTGAAACCTGTGAACTACCTCATCATATCTGTCAAATGCTGATTAAGAATGACGAAAGCGCTAAGGACTTATGGCAGGCAATTGAGAATCTGCCAGTTACCCTAAGTCATAGAGACTACTGGGTGACAAACATTTTTTATGTGAAGGATCAAATTCGACTGATTGATTGGGATACAACCGGTTGGGGGGCAATTGGTGAAGATATTGCTAGTTTAATCATTGATGAAACAGCCCCAGACATGATACATGATTACTATAAGACTTGTGTTCCTGCTTACTTAGAAGGTTTGTCTGAGTTTATCGATATGTCAAAGTATCAGGACATTTATATCTATGAACAAATACTCCTTTTCTTTGGGTACAGAATGGTTGAAGGCTTTAAGTTTAGCGAGTCAGAGAATGACAGGAAATACTGCTTAGATGTTCTTCAGAAGTTATATGAATTGAAAGCCAACGAAAAATGCTAAAAGAGTTATCTCTTTTAGCATTCTTATTAATCAAGACTTAAGACCTTTATGATTTCAAGAAAGGAATCCTTTGCATGTTTTTCCTGCCATGGATGATGACCACATTCAGGTAGCAGATGATATTCAAAAGTTATGTTCGACTTTTGAAAGGGTTCAATAACCCCCTTGATATCATGCGAATCATAATCACCTTGAATGACATGTAAAGGAATAGCCAAATTTTGAGTGATATTTAAGTGTTGACCTGATTTTCTTAACTGAGCGGCTTGAGACCATATGGACTGGAACATTTAAAATCAGCTTGACCATGACTGTCACTTTTTATTTCATAGGACTTTAGTCTCATTTTTGTTTGCTCATTTAATTCTCTCTTATATATCAATTGAATATTTGATATATTTATTTGGATACTCGAAGTATCAAGATAGAGAAATCAACTTATTATTTGATTACAAGGAGGAATAAGGCAGTTGCCTTAACAATTATGAAATTAAAATTCAAACTGATCACAGTCTTCGTCGCACTCACTATTCTCTCAATTTCAATACTTGGAACACTCACTTACTTCAAATCACAAACGATTCTTAGTGCTGAAGTCGGAGCAATGACAAATACGTTTGTATCCCAATTATCAGAGAATTTATCCTATCAAATGCAGACGTATCGAAATTCAGCTACTCTGATAGGCAAGTCAAATTTCTTTGGTGAAACCTATCGCACAAAAGAGGGAAAAGAGTTAGAAAAACTATTTGCTCATTATGTAGCTGAGTTCCCTAAAGTTTCTAATATTTATGTTGGCTTTAAAGACAAATCCTTTTATATCTCACCATCTGTAGATTTACCATCAGACTATGATCCGACAAGCAGACCTTGGTATCAAGATGCGATGAAAGAAAATAGTATTGTGTGGACAAATCCCTACTTCAACGCTACGGACAATACATTAATCGTATCTTTAGCGATGCCTGTTTATGATGGAAATAATAAGACACAGCCAATTGGTGTTATGGCGGTCGATATCAATTTGACGCAATTGGCTCAGGAAATGAATGAGATCGTTATTCTAGATACCGGTTACCCGGTAATTGTAGATGCTACTGGAAATACCATGACTCACAAAAATACAGAACTCATAGGAAATCCAATTCCTGTAGATGCTATTGCAAGTGCGCTTGCTACTAGTTCAAAAGGTGAAGTGGAGTATACCTTTAGCGGTGCAAAGAAATTTGCGATCTATACTACGATTGAAGAGACGAATTGGAAAGTCTTGGTTACAATTGATCAAAAGGTTCTAGAATCTAAGTCGATACCAATATTAAATCAAATCCTAATCATTGGTTTCATCGTCATTTTGTTCATTGCACTTGTAAGTGTACTTTTCGCAATGCAAATAACCAAACCTGTTAATCTGCTGAAATCTAGTTTGGAAAAGGTAAGGAATGGCGATTTTACAGCAAATGCAACTGTAACTTCAAAAGATGAAATTGGTGAAATGGCCAACTCGTTCAATAATATGCTTGAAAATGTTAGAGATATGATGATTAAAACAAAAATTGCCGCTTCATCGGTTAATTATTCCTCTATTGAGTTGGCAACAAACGCAGACAATGCGCTACAGTCGGCAGATGAAGTTTCACAAACTGTAACTGAAATCGCGCAAGGAGCAAGTTCCCAAGCGGAAGATGCTGAAAAAGGAGCAATGATTGCGCATCAGCTGAATGAAGAGATTGAAACACTATTGGAATTGATTCACACGATGTCTTCAAAAGCCAATGATATTCAAAACCAAAATAATACTAGCAATGTGACGGTTGGTACATTATCTGATAGAACTGCAGAAAGCCAATTGGCAATCAACCAAATCGGATTGGCGATAGATGCTTTAAAAATGAAGTCACTTACAATTGGCGACATTGTAGATACAATCAGCATGATTGCCAATCAGACCAATTTACTTGCACTAAATGCATCGATAGAAGCGGCAAGAGCTGGTGAGCATGGAAGAGGATTTGCAGTTGTAGCAGAGGAAATAAGAAAGCTTGCTGAGGATTCTAATAAGGCGGCAAAAGAAATTCAATCAAATATTGAAGATATTCAGGTACAAAGTAATGAAACATCGGAGTTAATGGTTTCTGTAAACCAAAGCGGTGTTTTGCAAAACAAAGCAGTGGATGAGGTAAAAGATACCTTTGGTCTTATTTTTGAAAGAATTCAGGAAATCAGCACGTCTATTCTTGTAACTGCTAAAAAGGTAGATGAAATTGCGATAATGAAAGAAAAAATGCTTGAGTCAAATGAAAACATTTCATCGGTTTCTGAGGAAACAGCAGCTGCATCTGAAGAGGTAACAGCTTCGATGGAAATGCAAGCGAGTAATGTAAAGGCGGTTTCAGAAGCGTCAGCGGCATTAAAAGAATTATCGTTGGAATTAAGTGAGATGTTGACATCCTTTAAGACGGAATAGAAAGTTCTCGGTGCCAGATACGGAGTGCTTTTGACCAATGATTTCCTATTACAAGTATAAGGAGCTGTCGCAAAATGATAAATAAATCATTTGCGACAGTTTTTTTGTTTTTATCCATCAAAGTCACACTCAATTGATCATCGTTGCTCGTGACAAGAACGGTTTAAGTGCTTTTTAGGCATGTCAAAAGAGCACACGAGGGGTGCACTTGAAGAGTCAATGAAGATGCGGTCCTGCCCCTGTCTGATAGGAGCAGCGCTCCTCGGGCCACAAACCTGAATACAGCTCACTCCAGACCCTAACGCCCAGACTCGACATCCATGTCGAACTGGGCTCTTCGGGCGTCCTGCCCTACGCACGGGTCTTCCGTTCGCAGATTCCTAAAGATCGCGGCTTCGTCACTAGAACTACTCCCATCAGACAGAGGCATCCCCTTCACCATCTTGACAAGAGACTGACGGTGCCGAGTTTAAGCCGCCTTGGGGTAGATGAGCATTTGACCGTTCTTGCCACGAGCGGTTTTTGAGAGTAGCTTGTTGACGTTCATAGAGAAGGCATACATTAAACACTGCATATGGGTGTTTTTTATCCCTCGTTTTGTGACGCGTCTAAAACCCATGGCTTCTAGATTCTCATCAGACATGAAACGGTTGATTGTACTATGGTCAGGAATTTTATTACCTTCAAGGAGCCATTTAAAACGAAGGTCATACAGACAAGCCTGCTCAATCGCACGACCGCTTGTGATACCAATCATATGACCAAAGAGTGTGATTCTTGAAAGTATTCGTGGTGGGTATGGCGGACGTCCGATACCAGCGTGCAGGTCGTAGTAGGGATGCATGGAAAGTTCGTTCATGATTTGTTGAAAAACGCGCACGGGTGCGTCTTTAGGTAAGTCATATCCGTGATCATAGTGAAAAGAGAGTTGAATTGCAGTGGTCATTGTGGTATACTCCTCGTGTGTAATATTGTCTTAGAAGCTATATTATACCAGGAAGAACAGTGCCACTTGTGGCCTGTTTTTTTCGTTTTTGGTTGAATTTACTACCCATAAATATAAGTAACGAATGATTCAACTGAGGATGACTAAAGTGCAAATAAAAACAAGGTATTCGCATGGAATACCTTGAGTTAATCGGGTGAGTCGCTTATGGAATTATATTCCTGTTTTGCAACAGCCCCTTGTTAGTATAGTGATACGTTATCCAATGGTCTTTATAAAACAGACTAAACGATTAGCTTCTTCAAATCCTACTGCGCTGTGGAAATCTATACTTAGCGTGTTTTCCAATTCACAATCTGACCCCAGCTCCTTGCAACCTTTAGCCTTTCCCCATTCTTCTGCAAAGCGTACCATTTCTTGCGCGATGCCGCTTCTTCTTGCATGCTCCTCAACGAATATTCCTTCTAGATAGGCAACAGGAGTTGTTTCACAACCTTCAACATAGTGATTTCTTAAAGAGAGTTGCATGAACCCTATCAAGTGTTTCTTATCATCCTCGTATAAAAACATAGCTTCATCTTCCGCTAACAATGATTCCTCAAATTCAGCCTTTAACTCAATATTCTCATTGTCTGGCCATAGTTTAAGTCCTAGTTCGACTAACTTATCAATATTGCTTTGATCTGCAGTGATAATCATATCGCACCTCGCTTCATATTATAAGAAATACATCCGTTATCAGAGATAGATTCCCTATGCCGTCTGACGTTACAATATAACTTTAGCATTTGAATATCCATTTGTCATTGAATCAACATACATTTATTTCAAGTAATTAGATTTTACGACATCTAGCCAGTTATGGCTTGATTGATGGGTTCAAATTCGTTATGATGGATAAAGAAATCGATTTCGTAAAAAGGAGAGCTTTATGAAAAACAACAGACTTATCTTGGTTCTACTGATCCTGTCACTTATTATGCTTCTTATGGCGTGTAGTGGAGCAGAAAAAGAGGATGCAATATCAAACACAGAGGTGGAGAAAACAACGGAACAAGTAGTGGTAGAGGTTGTAGAGGAAGAAGCTGAAGTTAAGGCTGAAGAAAAGTCAGAGGTTGCCTTTAATCATGAACCTATTGTGAACGGAGACTTTGAGAAGGGGCAAGAGAATTGGTCGACCTACTTTCATTTTGACGCAGCCGGAGTTTTTGAAGTCGTAGCTGGTCAAGCTATGATCAAAGTCGAGCGAGATGGTGATGAGGATTATTCGATTCACCTCTACCAGGGGCAGTTTACACTCGATGATACCAAAACCTACACGTTGACGTTTGATGCAATGGCCAAACAGGAGCATGACCTGTTGGTGGTTCTTGAGAACTCAAAATATGATCGTCATGTCAGTGAGACGGTTAGGTTAACAAGTGTCATGCAGACCTTCACACTCGATTTTCAAGTACCTGAAGAGCCAGTATCTTTAAAATTGCTATTTGGTGAACTGGGTGGAAAAGTATCAGGTGAGAATGAGTTTGTTTTTGATAACGTACATATCGCTGCTAAGTAAGATAAAAGAGCTATGTTTTCAATTACAAAACTAGCACTTTTTTAACTCTACCTGTCTTATCAAATTCTATTGGAGTAAACAATGATTAAAAAAATTCTTATCGTTATTTTAATGACTCTACTCTTACAGGGCTGTACCTACCGAGAGGTTGATTCAACTTCCATTGGTGAGGAATCGGTTGAGGAGGTGCAAGTAATGAGTAAAAGAAAAGCCATAGCAAATACGGATTTTCTTAAAACCCAGGGGAAGAATATCTATAATGATTTTGGTAGAGGTGACCTTGTTCAACTAAAGGGTGTCAATATCGGTGGTTACCTCTTCCAAGAATTCTGGATGACTCCCACAAAACCCAGCAAAAATGTTAAAGCTGAACTGGATATTTACAGATATCTAAGTGATACGTACGGCAAGGATAGAATGAGAGAACTGATCGCTGTATATCAGGAGAATTATTTTACTGAAAGTGACTTCAACAATTTGCATGATTTAGGCGTTAATGTTGTGAGATTGCCCTTTTGGTACATGAATATCATTGATGAAAGTGGAGAGTTCCTACCTGATTGGTTTAGGCGATTCGATTGGTTTATCAGTGAGGCAGGCAAGCGGGGCATTTATGTGATACTTGATTTTCATGGAGCGCCGGGGTCTCAAAATGGGAGTGATCACTCAGGGGTAGATGGAGAAGACCATAAAGAAGCAGCTTCAGAATTCTTTTTTGGTCCTGACGAAGTCGTTAGGAGCAACCAAGCCCTTTACTATAAAATTTGGGAGGAGATAGCAGGCCGCTATAGGGATAATCCAGTAGTCGCAGGTTATGATTTACTCAATGAACCCTACTGTACTTATCGCTACACCTCACAACGTACAGCAGATGAACTGCATGAGTTGTTATGGCAGGTTTATGATGAAGCCTATACAAGGATTCGCGCGATTGATTCTGACCATATCATCATCATGGAAGCTACATGGAACCCAATAGATTTGCCCCATCCTGATAAATTTGCTTGGACCAATGTCATGTACGAGTACCATAACTACCTCTTTGACGATTACAAGAATGAAGAGGGAAAACAAATAGAAAACATGCGCAAAAAAGTAAATCTAATTGAACAGGCCAACTATGACGTTCCATCCTTTATGGGCGAGTTTTCTTACTTTGACAGTTATGAAGCTTGGAACGAGGGAGTAAAACTGCTTAATGATGCAGGCATCCACTGGACGTCTTGGACCTATAAAGTGACCTCTAACTACGGTAACTGGGGACTATATCACCACACGGGTGGTGATATCAATATCGAAGCGGTGGATGATGATAAACTTGAATTGATTTGGGCCAAAGTCGGTGATTTAAGAACTAACGAAAATTTAATTGATGTTTTAAAAAAGCATTTTACTTATAAAGACATTGCTTTTGAATAGTAGGTTCAAATAATCTGAATAACAAGTACAAGAGCCATCTGATCAAAATAAATGATTAGATGGTTTTTAATACTCTTTGTACTTCACGATTACTAGTCCCTGGTACCACCAAATATTTTGTTTTAGAAGGTTACAACAGATTGAAAGCACCAATTGATAAATCCAATTGATAAAGCAGTGCAATTATATGATTTACTTAGCAGTTTTCATCGTATTTATGGGTATAGGAATATAGTATCAGTAACCAGTCACTTGGGAATAGATCATTTATACAGACGACTTTTCATTACAAATGGAAGGATACCTCATTTATGAAAAAGTACTTATCTGCAATTATTATTTTTACAATAATTTTCATAACCTATATTTTCATCTTTTTCGCAATCTTAGATGAAGGAGGTATGAATGTTACTGCTACGTCAGGTGCGATTGATTTGACTAGTTTTGAATTCAATGAAAGGTCATTTGCCAGTATTACCGGTGAAAGTGAGTTTTATTGGAATGAGTTCATTTATTCGGACAATGAGGAATCAAAAAAAAATCCATTGATTATTTCTTTGGATAGCAGTTGGAATCAAGAGGATAATGCTGAATTGGATGGTAAAGGGCACGGCTCTTATAGGATGATGATTAAGATGGAGCCAGTAGATAACTTGGCGATCAAATTATCAGATGTTCTGACGAGTTATCGTCTTTATTGGAATGGAAGACTCTTGGGTGACCTTGGTCAAATAGGTGAAAATGAGGCTTCTTCTGTTCCCATGAATAGACCAAGCACCTATATGATAGGTCAAGTTCTACCTGTAAATGAACTAGTCATTGAAGTTTCAGATTACCATTTAGGAAAAGGCGGGATTAATAATCCTATAAAAGTCGGGAGTAAGTCTGCATTAGACTTATCAACTTTTGAAAATATTGCTATGACACTGTTTATTGTAGGAACCTTTATTACCTTATTCTTTGTTTTGATGCTTGAAAATGCTACAGGAGGTAGCTCTTTTGTCAATAGAAGTCTGATTTTCATTCTTTTTGTTTTTTCAATAAGGGCGATAACGGTTGGAGAACGGTTGATTCTTTATGTGATGGATGATTTGTCTTGGACAAGCATCTATCGAATAGAAAACATATCCATTGTCCTGATTGCAGCTGTCATCTTAAGGATAATCAGATATAGTGTTGAAGATGCTTTGATTATCAGACTTTCTATTGGAATCAGCTGGTTAGCAAGGGGTCTTTTAATAACCTTAATCACTCTTCCGCCAAATGTTGTTATGGGTTATACAAAATACTTTTTATATGTCATTATTCTATCTGTTGTAGTTGTTACTATTAGGATTTTTTATGCTAAGTTATATACACGGTTATTGACAAGATTTTCACTCTATTCACTATTTGCCTTGATGAGTGCTGTAATCCTTGATGTTTTCATTCAATTTGATGGCGTATTAGGTGCGGATATTACTGAATTGGGGTTTCTTATTTTTACCTATATTATGATTTTTGCTGGATATCGAGATAATAGAGAAAATGTATTGATTCGAGAACGGCTTCAAAACGAGTTAATAGAAAAGAATACAATGCTTGAAGAGTTTAATCAAAAGCTGGAAAGAAGAGTCCAACAAAGAACCCAGGAACTTGAAGAAAAAAATAGCTTATTAAAGGATATGTCACAACGCGACGGTCTAACAGGGCTATTTAATTATCGAACGATTCATCAGATTGCACAAAAATACTTTGATAAAAAAAATAAAAACGAAATGTGTATTGTCATGATAGACTTAGATTATTTTAAGGACATTAATGATAATTATGGGCATATGATGGGGGATGAAGTCTTAATTGAATTTGGTAGATTCATGACAGAAAATACACGATCAGAAGATGTGATTGGACGATATGGCGGTGAGGAATTTATCATTGTGCAATATGGTATAGATTTGGAATCGGCATACGCTGTCATTGACAGACTAAGAGAGCAAGTCAGTCAACTGGTTTTCGGTGACGAAAAAGTTCAGATTACATTCAGTGCCGGAATGGAAAGCGGAAAAAATGTGACGACACTTGAAGAACTAGTGAAGAAAGCCGATAAAAAGCTTTACGAGGCCAAAAATACTGGAAGAAATAAAGTCGTTTCGTAAATGGACCATTATAGAGTTAAACTTTTCAGTGGCAGGCTAAGAGAGAGTCTTATGACCCATGATTACAAATACATAATGACAAGTATAATAGTCATCTAGTCATTTATTTTCATCAGATGGCTCTTAATAGTTTTTTGCATACTATTTAGATAGACCTAGATCATTATATTGGTCGGAGTGAAGCTGTAGCTAATAGAAGTATTATTGAAAAAATTGCAAAAGTTCTCAGTGCCGGATATCCTAAGCTTTTCTGCAAATTTTGTAAATTGCTTTGTACTGAGAGATAACTTCTTGTGATAGTTTTAAAGAAGTAGGATTAAAGATTAAACCTATCAAAAAATAGATGTAAAGGCTATCAAATTTGACCTGGCCGCTTAACACTGATGTTGGATGTTATTGGACCCATCTTACTACGGTATAAGTAATAATATCGGCACTGATAAGAATTTTATAAGAATGAACGGGAGAACCACCATGTATGATGTACTTTCTAAAATTGGAAGCAAACTTAATGATGCCAATGTAACTTGGGCTGTTGGCGCATCAATACTCTTAAGTCAATACGGTCTCATCGATAAGCCAAATGATATCGATCTTATTGTTCATCTTGATGATATCGAAGTCTCTGATAAACTTCTTTCGACATTAGGACAAAAGATACCTCGTGAGCCATCTGAACACTATTCAACCCGGCATTTTAATGAGTATATTATTAATGATGTTGAAATTGATGTCATGGCAGGCCTTACAATACATCATGCACAAGGTGAGTATACATATATATTTGATAATAAATCTGTTGTAGACACCAAGCAAATAAATGGAGTTCCTATCCCTTTTACAAGTTTAGAGGATTGGTATCTACTTTACCAGATTATTCCTGATAGAGAGGATAAGGTGAAATTGATAGAGGCTTACTTGATTAAACAGGGAGTTAGTCATATGGGGGTTTTAACTAGAAGTCTTCATGGAAATCTTCCAGATAAAGTTGTGGATAGGATTAATAAACTAATGAAAACAAAAGAAAGATAGTGTAGAATGTAATTGATAATGATTATTAAAAGGAGGAGTTATGTCACTTTTTGAGACTTATAAACTAAATGGACTAGAGCTACGTAATAGAATTGTTATGGCACCAATGACGACATGGTCAGGGAATAGTGATGGGACAATAAGTGAAGCAGAGCTTGCTTATTATAAAATCAGGTCAGAAGGTTGCGGTATGGTCATTACAGCCACTACCTATCTTGATCCGTACGGTAAGGGCTTTAAAGGACAGTTCTATGCTGGTGATGATCAAATGCTGCCAAGCCTTTCTAAGTTGGCCAGCGCGATTAAATCGGGTGGGGCAAAAGCAATTTTACAGGTGTTTCATGCTGGAAGAAAGTCAAGCGTCGAAGACATGCCTGATGGCAATACGCGATCGGCTTCTGATGTACCGGGTAACAGAACTGGAGAAAATGTACCTGTTCCCATGACAAAGGAAGAAATCAATAGCCTTCTCGATAGCTTCTATGATGCAACTTTAAGGGCCCAAAAAGCTGGTTTTGATGGTATTGAAATTCATGGGGCCAATACTTATCTTATTCAGCAGTTCTTTTCTCCCCATGCCAATATTAGGACTGATGAGTGGGGAGGAAGTTTAGAGAAAAGAGCTCGCTTACCTCTTGCAATTGTTAAGGCTACACTAAAGGCCAAAGAAGATATTGGTGATGATGCTTTTATTGTCGGTTATCGCTTTAGCCCGGAAGAGAACCATACCCCAGGTATTACATTAGAAGATACCGAGTATCTAGTTAATAGATTGTGTGAAACAGATTTAGATTACCTGCATATTTCATTAGGTGATTTCAGACAAGAAAGTCTGAGAGGTGAGCCAGTTAACGTATTGAATCGTGTTCTTGAAATGATAAAAAATAGAAAACCTTTGATTGGAGTTGGAAGTGTATTCTGTATCGAGGATGCGCAAGCGCTTATGGAAGATGGTGTAGATTTGGTTGCCCTAGGCAGACAATTACTCGTGGATCCCAAAACCGTTGAAAAGTGGTCGAGGGGAGAGAGGGCCAATTTATACTACAGGCCTGATGATGAAGCATTAATGATACCAAAGGCCTTAAATGATGTGATTATAAGAAATCATGGGTGGTTACCTATGGAAGATGAAGAGTCACCAGTCTAAATAAAATATAAAAAACCTCAAAATGTGTCGAATTCAGTAGATTCATTTTGAGGTTTTTTCATAGGCATGAGAACAACTAATTTCATCTGTCTATTTCACTTTATCTCAAATCGATTAAACGTAATTACAGGAGGTACATATAGACATAAAGAGGAGGTCATTATGAATTTCAAATATATCAATATTATTGCTTTATTACTTGTATTAGCTTTAATAGCAGCATGTTCGCCTGAGTCAGATCAAAACAATGGCTTTGAAAGTCAATCGACAAGTGAGGAAGTGTTTACTGAAACTACAACAAGCACTGTGACTACCACAGTTACAACTACTGCGACTACTTCGAATGGAGGGGAGCCAGAAAGAACTGAACTTGAAGAATTATATCAGCGCTATAGTGCGCCTGGTGAATATACTTATGAAAGAGTATTTGAATCAATCATGTTTACTTTACCCCTTCATATGACTTATCTGAAAAGTGAACCGGAGTTTGTTTATGTGGTTCAAAAAAATGGTCATGTGTTAAAAGTAGACACGAAGAATGATCGTTCTACTCTATTTTTGGATGTGAGTGACAAGATTGACGTTAGCAAAAGCGAGAAGGGTTTGTTGGGATTTGCCTTTCATCCAAACTACCCAGATACTCCTTATGTATATATAAGTTACACAAATCAAAGTTCTTCGATCATCGCTTCTTTAGAGGCTAACGATGGAGAAATCAATAAGGGCAGTCATAAGGTGTTACTAAGCTTTGACCAACCCTTTGGTAACCACAATGGAGGTCACTTAGAGTTCGGACCTGACGGATATTTGTTTATTGCCAGTGGTGACGGCGGTTCTGCTGGAGATCCTCAGAATAATGGTCAAAATCTAGGAAATCTACTTGGTAAGATCTTGAGAATCGATGTTGACTCAAAAGAAGAAGGCCTTGAATATGGACTACCTGATGATAATCCCTTTATTAACCATGATGCAAGAGGCGAGATCTTTGCCTATGGTTTAAGAAACCCATGGAAGTTTTCTTTTGATAAGACTAGAGGGATCATACTTGCAGCCGATGTTGGCCAAGGTGCCATTGAAGAGATTGATATCATTTACACTGGGCGTAATTATGGCTGGCCTATTAAAGAAGGTACACAAGTCTATAAAAATCTTAAAAGCGATGATGAATTGATTGACCCCATATGGGAATATATGCACCCTATCGGCAAGTCTATCACAGGAGGTTTTACTTACTATGGGACCATGTGGCAAGATCTTTATGGTTACTATATTTACGGTGACTTTGTCAGTGGACAGATTTGGGCACTATGGATAGATGAAAGAGGAGTTGTAAAAAACCATGACCTCTTTGATACTAGTATTAGTATTGCATCATTTGGTCAGGATGCCAGTGGTCAAATCTATATACTTGATATACAGGGTAAGATTTATAGGTTCACCGAATAAAAAAAGCTTTCAATACAAGGCACTCTATTCTTTAGAAGTGATTCATTGTCATATTTCATTAATAGGCTAAATCAGTGTGAGATTAGATACTTGACAAAGTTATAATGATTCCATACAGCTAAAACAGCATCGCAGAAATGATTGCTTCCATAGGATTGACATCCACTACTCCACGCCGCTGAAAAGACGTATTATAAACAGTTTTTGAAGTAGCTGACAACAAAGGGCAGAGTTACTTGAACATCTATATTCAAGTGATATTCCAGTAATAAAGTATGTTAAAATGTAAGTAGAGTGTTTATCAATAAGTTTATACAGAATTTAGGGGTAGTTATGATGAAAATTGCGATTTGTGATGACAACAAGTACTGCAATGAAGTGAATGAACGATTTGTAAAGGAATACTTACAAGAAAAAGACATAAAAGCTATAGTTCAATCGTTTAACCATGGCAATCAACTTTTAAAAAGTGATGAAAGGTTTGATATCGTTTTTTTAGATATTGATATGCCGGGCAAAAGTGGTATGGAAGTTATATGAAACAAGACCATTTCCAGTGGGGATTTATACCATCTATATTATCCTACTCCTTTTAGTAGCGTCAATTGTTTGGGCTGGGATGAGTGAAATAGACGTTGTAGTCAAATCCAGTGGAGTAGTAAGACCCTATAAAAATGTCAATACCATATCTAATATGGTGACTAGTAGAGTCGAAGAAGTCTATTTTCAAAATGGTGATTTTGTACAAGCAGGTGAAACCATCTTAAAACTAGATATCGAAGGATTTGAAATTGAAGAAAACAGTTTGCTTGTACAACTTGCTGAACTTGAAGAAGAACTTGAACTCCTTGAGTTATACAAGGAAGCAGTTCAAACGAACACCAATTTATTTGCTTTAGATGGGACTAGGTTAGAAGAAAACTACCATTATGTATACTTAAAATACGAAATGGAACGCAACAGTTTATTAGAAAAATCTAAAATGTTCGATGCGAAACTTTATGATTCACAAGCCGAACTCGATGGCACCAATGCGTTTTTAAAGTCAATCGAAAGTGGAAACAATAGCTTTAGTCAAGAGCTAATGGCAACAGAAAGTTATCAAGAATATACATCGTATTTATTACAGTTAAACGAAATTAATATTTCGATTACTAATTACTCAAATGACTATGAAATAAAGCAATCACTACTAGCTAGTGGTGGAATTGCCGAAGCAGAACTGACAACAGCAAAGCTGAATTTGGATACCGCAAGGAATCAGTACAGCAAGTTTGTTTCTGATACCAAACTCAGCCTTAAAACAAAACTTGAAAGATATGCTGAAAACTTGCATAACTTTGAGGGCGAGTTAAGCAATCAATCTAACTTTAGTACACAAACGCTGATTAACATTAACAGTCAAGTACAAAACAAAAATAAAGAACTAAATGCCTTAAAAACCAGAATGAAATCACTTAACCTAAACATGATCGATACAGAACTAAAAGCACCAATTAGTGGTTATGTGAATTTTAATGGCCTGTATTCAGTAGGCGATTACATGAGCCCAGGTAAAGAAGTAGCCACCATCATACCAGAAAATGGCGAAAGTTTTAAAATTCAAATGTATGTACCCAACAAAGATATTTCAAATATCGATGTTGGTGATCAAGTCAAATACAGATTTGATGCCCTGCCATACAAAGAATACGGCGTTCTAGAAGGCAAAATCAAAAATATATCAGTAGATGCCAGTTATAACGAAACACAAGGCACTAGTTACTACTTGGTAGAAAGCACAGTAGTAAACAAGCCAATGGTTTCTTATAAAGGTACACAGGCAACAATAAAAGTAGGCATGAGTTTAGAAGCACAAGTGATTACAGAGAGTAAAAGTGTCTTGCATTATTTGCTTGAAAAGATTGATTTGTGGGATTAGGGGAGGAAAATATGATTAAGATTGAAGAAGGAAAAGTGTTATCAATAGAAAATGTTATTTGTTATCGAGGTGCTATTAATCCAAATGAAAGTATCCGTCAAATAGAGCCCATCTACAAAGTGTAACCTAGACATGATAAACTCATCTCAAATAAAAAAACGAGGTGAATTTTATCAAAAGTAAACAAGCAAATAAAGAAACCTGGGCTACAGCTATCCAAGAACAACAAATCAGCGGGAAAACCCAAAAGGCATGGTGTCAAGAAAATAGTGTGAATATACATAACTTTGCCTACTGGAAAAAAAGATTATCTTCAACATCGATTCAAGAAACTACTTTTGAATCAGGTAGTGCTTTTGAATGGGCAAGTGTGATCGTTGAAAATAATACAAGGGCAAGTAGACTTGAAATTAAAGTTGGTGCTGTAAGTATTTATCTTGAGTCAGATTATGATGAGCAGCTTTTAGTTAAGCTCATCAAAACACTGCAATTGATATGATTAACCGTTTTGAGATTGAAAAAGTTCATTTAGCACTTGGCGCAACAGATCTTAGAAAGAGCATTGATGGTTTGTCCCTCATAGTGCTCCATGTCCTAAAACTTGATCCGTTTTCAACACATCTTTTTGCCTTTTGCAACAAAAGACAAAATTTGATTAAAGTTTTAGTATGGGATAACAACGGTTTTTGGATTCATTATAAACGTCTAGAGAGTGGCTCCTTTAAGTGGCCTCCTATCGGTTTAGGCACCTCTGTCTCCATCAGCCAAAGACAATTTCATTGGCTTTTAGATGGTTTAACTATCTCTCAAGAAAGTGCCCACAAGGCCTCAAAAGAACGCATTCTAATCTGATAAAACATTGGAATTTGAACGTTAAAAAGCTTTTTTTGTTTCGCCGAACATGTTATAATAAAGCATGGATAAAACAACTGAAGCACTTAGGGAAAAACAGAATACAGGTGAGCTGGATGACCTCGTAAACGAGAATGCCAAGCTACAACATGAACTCGAAATTGCCAATGCCAAACTCAAATGGTATGAAGAACAATTCCGTTTGAATGCAACAAAGCGCTTTGGTAAATCAAGTGATACTGTACCGGCTGAGCAGCTTTCTTTTTTTAACGAAGCTGAAATTACTGTGTCAAAAAACGCTGAAGAGCTAACACTTGAAACCATTACGTATAAACGCAAACAAAAACGCGGTACAAATAAAGATTCCTTTAAAGATCTTCCTGTAGAACGTATTATTTATGAACTTGCAGATGGAGAAAAAGCATGTGAAACTTGTCATACCTCCATCAGTGAAATTTCGGAAGAAACTAGAAGAGAACTTAAGATTATCCCAGCAAAAGTTTGCATTGTTGAACACATCCGAAAGGTCTATACGTGTAAAACTTGTCAACAAACAGGTGAAAAAACACCAATTGTTACTGCAAAAATGCCTGCGCCAGTCATAGCTGGGAGTTTTGCCTCACCTAGCCTAGTGGCATACTTAATGTATCAAAAATACGCCGCTGCATTGCCTCTTGACCGACAAGAAAAAAGCTTTAATGATTTTGGCATTGAACTCTCAAAACAAAATATGGCTAACTGGATTATTAAGAGTTCAGACCTTTGGTTGGAACCCTTGTATGATACGATGAGGCGTCATTTGATAAGAGAGACTTTTGTTCAGGCTGACGAAACGCCAATGCGCGTACTGACAAAAGACGGAAAACCGACAGATTCCAAAGCTTACATGTGGCTGTATCGAACAGGAAAGTATGGTAAACCTTTAGTTATGTATGAATACCAGCCTTCAAGAGCAGGCAAACATGCTAAAGCTTTCCTAGAAGGCTTCAGTGGGCACCTCCAAACGGATGACTTTTCTGGATATAACTCTGTTGAAAATGTGACTCGAGTAGGCTGTCTAGCACATGCAAGGCGATACTTTACTGATGCGATAAAAGCGCTTCCAAAAGAAGCTAAAATCGAATCAACTCATGCACATGAAGCACTTGAGTTTTTCAAAGTGATTTTTACGCTAGAATCAGAGTATCAAAAACTAAACTTGTCAGCCAAAGACCTCCTTGAAGCACGTATTAAAGCATTAAAGCCTGAATTTGAGGCTTATTTGGCATGGCTTCATAAAACGTCACCTCAAGTTGTTCCTAAAGGCAAACTAGGTAAAGCTATTCACTACAGCTTATCAAACTGGGAACTCCTCACAAATATATTTGAAGATGGACAGTGTGAACTTTCGAATAATCGGGCTGAACAACTCATTAAGAAATTTGTGATTGGACGTAAAAATTACTTGTTTTGTAAAGGACCACAAGGTGCTAAATCAAGTGCAATCATCTATAGCATCATCGAGACTGCTAAGTTAAACGGTTTGAACCCATTTAACTATCTGACCTATTTGTTTGAAGAACTGCCAAACACAAGATTGGAAAATGATTTATCCTTGGAGCATTTGTTACCTTGGTCAAATCAGTTGCCTGAATCATGTCATGGTACTCTGAATTCTAAAAATGAATAACTTTGATGTAGACATCCTAGCAGCTGAGTTCAGAACCAGTGCTAGGATTTATTTTTTGCATAGATGGGCTCTATTTGATGGATACATAGCTCTGGTGCGATATCGTTAAATTTTTTTAGTGAATTTCATGATATTTTTCTAATGAATTAGTACACTGTGCAAAAATGAAAAATCCCAATAGAAATTAATCTATTGGGAATAAGTACTTCTATTCTGTTCTATTCTATTCTGTTATCTCAAGATAATAATTCTTTCTTATCTAAGATAGTTTAAGTAACTTAATGCAGCATTAACTACAGAAGCATCAAATTCAATATTCTTTGAAGAAATTAAGGTTTCAATGACTTCTTCAATACTTCGTTTAGATCTATAGGGTCTATCCGTTAACATCGCATCAATTGTATCAGCAACAGCAATAATTTGTGACTCTATTAAAATTTCAGATTTCCTTAGTCCATCAGGATATCCACTGCCATCTATACGCTCATGATGTTGCCTCACTATGGTTGCTAATGGGAATCCAAAATCAAATTCTTTAAGTATAACAAAAGCATCATTTGAGTGTTTTTTTACAATCTCATATTCATCAGCAGTTAATTTTCCTGTCTTATTCAAAATCTCTTTTGGAATTTGTACCTTTCCTAAATCATGTAAGTGACCTGCGATATATAGGCATTCCAAATTTAAGTCCGACAAGTTCATGTATCTACCAATTTTAACTGATATGTTTGCAACATTCTCCAAGTGACTTTTTGTGTACATATCTTTTAATTCAATAACTTTTGAAAAAGCAGCTACTATAGAATGCGTCTGGGTTTTCAGCTTTTCCTGCATTTTCATTTGACGATCTATATTTACATGAGTACCTATTACTAATTTAGGTCTGTTCTCTTGCCATGAATATATCTTTGCCTTTGAAGATACCCAAAAATAATAGCCATCTTTATGCTTCAATCTAAATTCATTCTCATAGGTAAGTCTTTGCCCTGAGTAAAATGCATGAATGATTGGTTCACTTCTTTCCAAATCCTCGGGATGAATTAGTTCGGCAAATTTCTTATCACTCATAGGATTCAGCTCACATGCTTGATAGCCTAACATCGATGCCCATTCCTCTGATATTTCTTCCTCACCAGTAATCTTATCACAATACCATATTCCAATCTGTCCAAACTCTGAATAAATATCTAATATTAAGTCTGGTGTTTTATATTTGGATTCTATCATACCTTCTCCTAATCATTGCATATTCTTTATTGAGGTATTTCCCTAAGTAGATTGTACAATATAAATATATCATAAAGTAGAACACTGTGCAAAAATGAAACTACACTATTTACATTTCATATTTACTGTTAATTGGTAATAAATGTGTCTCAGACGATACCTGGTTCGGAGTGGTTTCAGTAGGCAAAGTTATGGATATTCACACTATTTTCTTGACACCATGCCTTTTGGGTTTTCCCGCTGACTTGTTGTTCTTGGATAGCTGTAGCCCAGGTTTCTTTATTTGCTTGTTTACTTTTGATAAAATTCACCTCGTTTTTTTATTTGAGATGAGTTTATCATGTCTAGGTTGCACTTTGTAGATGGGCTCTATTTGACGGATTCAAATGAAATACAGGATAGAATGATTGAACTCGGTAAATACATTGAAAAGTGTGGGGCGGTAGTGAATGGAAGTGTAGTTACAACAACACATAGAGTCTTTGATGATTGTAGAATTGATATGGAAATAATATTACCTATAAACAAAAAAGTATTAAGTTGTAATAAAATGATATTCAAGAATAAAATCAAAATCTATGATGCTCTATATGCTGCTGTTGGTTCTCAATCTGCTTTAGTAATCGGAGCAGTTGGAGGTGCACTTGGTGGTTTAGGTGCAGATATTGTTTGGAATAAGACATTTGATAACTAATCTTAGTGCTTTTGTCTTTACGTTGTTTTCATATTTCTTAATTGCAATAATTGATAAAAAAATTGATTTGAAAAAGAAGTTGCTATCCAGATATAAAAGAAGCAATGTTATCCTTGTATCATTGTTGGTATTAATTTTAGTTAACTTAATTGTGAAATCATATATTGATACGATTATAGCTAAAAACATGCTTTCTGGTATCGTGTATGCGTTGTTTGTTTATTATGGGTTGCTAGGAGTTAAAAAAAGGAGTATTAAGTGAACTTTATAGAATTGGAAAGCGAAGAAATTAAGAATGTTAATGGTGGTGGTCTACTTTCTGCTGGTGCTGGGTTTTTAGCGGGTACGATAATTGGTGCATATGCTGGAATGGTTACAGCTACTGTAGTCTTAGTTCAAACTGGTGATATGAAAAAAGCAGAAGATGCTCTATTAGCAACAACAGTTATGTGTGCTACCACGGGTTTGGCTGTAGGTGCACTAGCACCAGCACCATAATAAATTGAACTAGAAATGGGTTAAAGCTATTAGCTATAGTGAAGAGTTGGATCTTCTAGTTTGAAGTCCAATGAGGTTGTTTTATTAGACTAAAGCTCTTTTGTAGTTCTGTAATTAATATGGTGATTAAGGAAATAAACACCTATAAGAATAGTGCAAGTACTCAATTTAACAGTACTTGTACTATTTTGCTATTAATTTTTTATTACTTAGAGTAACTCATGAATAATAAATAACTACTATTTCAATAAATTCGATAAAAACAGTCTATTGAAATAGTTAGATGAATAAGGAGGAAAAAATGTTTACTATGCTAATTTTGATTACTGTAACAATAATATCGATTGTAATTTATGATAGATATTTTGAAGAGAAACTTCAATTAAAGAATATGTTTATTAAACGATTTCCAAACAAGCAACTTCGATTTGTAATTGCATTAGTATTGTTAACGATCGTAAATGGGGCACTTTTGATTAAAGACTTACATTGGGCAGGTTTTCAATTTGTATCACTAATAATTATTTGCTATATTGTATTTGATACAAAATAAGCGTCTAAAAACAGTGTGACTGGCTGTATCGGGCACCGAAATCGAGTTGGTAGAAGAGGGTTCTTTAAGTTTTAGAACTTTAGATGCTTCAAGCAAATTAATAAATAAAAAGTTAAGAATAGGTCAAGGCATAAAAGTCCTCAAAATGGTAAAACGACTTACGGAGTAACTATTTAATCGAAAGTAGGTATCATCATCTGGCAATGAACGGATCTGTAAACTTAATATTGACTGCTTTGATAAGGACACCCTTCAACAGGACTCTTCGTATGTTCAGATGTTATGACCCTTGCAGATACACGTTATAAACTGATTTTTAAAAAAGACCTACCGGAAGAACTTGTTCGGATTCCGGTGGAACTTATTGAGAGGGATTCTGTTAGAAGGGTTGATTAAACCACCCATGGGGCAAGGTCATTAAGTTAAGACTAAATTGTAGGGTATGTGTGCCTGGTATAGTATAGGATGAACCGTGTAATGAACATATGGCACAAAAATAAAGACCAACGATCAGTACTCAAGTCGTTGGTCTTTTCATGTTTATCTAATTGCTTCCTTTACCCACTTCAGCGACAGCTGAACCGATTGAAATATTGAAGGTACATCCAAGTGGTTATATAGTTGATATGTGACATATGGCAGTCCAATCTGGAAGGCATTTATTTGTCTAGATTTTAAACTTGTTGATCAATTCATCTAGGGCCTTAACCAACTTGATGTTTTCTTTAATAATACTGTCGACGTGCTGGGTCTTTTCTGTAACGGACTTGGTCATTTCAAGTATATCTTCTACACCATGTGCTTCAATGATGGATGACTCTTTTACTGAGTCCATATTTACTGAAATTGTATTGATAGAGCCTGTCAGTTCCTCAGAAATAGCACTGAGTTCTAACATGATATTGCTAAATATATCGGCGTCTTGGTTGTATTGGTCGCTGATATCTGATAACTTGTCATAATCTTTAAGTACATTGTCTTCAATAAAGTTCAATATGCCATTTGAATCGTCAATGAGTTGGTGGACTGAATTTTGAATGTCTGAAACGGTGACTTTGATATTTTCAACTAAGTTTTCTGATTCTGATGCAAGAGTGCCGACTTCACTTGCTACAACTGCAAAACCTTTACCAGCTTCTCCAGCTCTAGCAGCTTCAATTGATGCATTAAGGGCTAACAAGTTGGTTTGAGAGGTAATGCTCAGTATGCCATCTAGGAGGCTACTGATTTTTTCAACCTCGGTTGCCCGTTCTATGGCTGTTTGCAAACGACTTTTAACATTTAAGTAGATATCATTGGCGTTGCTACTGGACTTGACCGCATCTGTTTTTAGTTTAATAGCTTTGCTATTGATATCGGTCGCCTTCATCGCGCCTTCAGAAGCCTTTTCAGCAACTTCTGAGATGGCATCCTGAATTTCAGCTATGGTAAGGGCGACATTTTGAGTAGATTGAGTCGTATTTTCAATAACGCCGGTAATTTCAACTGTGGAGTCCTTAGTTTTACTCATGTTCTCGCCAAGAACCTGCATGTCTTTGAGCATGTTTAGGGATTCTTCAGATAATTCCTTGGATGTATTAATCATACTTGATAGTAACTCTCGAAGTCCACTACGTACTTTGTTAAAGGCGTCAGAAATCATTCCAAGCTCATCTTTTGAGTTGACATCTATCTGACTTGTAAAGTCTAGCTCCTTATACTGTTCTGTACTTTTTATGATCGCCTTCAAAGTGCTATTAAGCGGTATGACGATTAGCAAAATGAAACCTACGGATACAGCAATGATTAGCAATGAAAAGATTACCACCTGAGTGAATATCTCTTGCTTGATTTCCTCTAAGTCGTCTACGTAGATTCCTGTTCCAGCTGTCCAGTTCCATTCATCAAACCCCTTGACAAAGGAGATCTTAGGAAAGGATTTTTCGGGATCCTCATTAGGCTTTGGCCACTGGTACCTTACAACACCTTCACCGTCTTTTTTGACAACTTTAATCATTTCCTGGAACAGAAAGACGCCGTCTGGGTCTTTAAGTCCAGTTGCATCTGTGCCGTTTAGGGCTGTTGCAATGGGGTGCATGAGCATGATGCCTGTTTCATGGTCGTGTACCCAAAAGTATTCAACTTCTGAATATCTATAATTCTCTATGGCTCTTAAGGCATCATTTTGTGCTTCTTCCTCGGTCTTCACTCCATCTTGGTAGAGCTTGTATTGGCGAGTGATCTCTGAATATGGAATATCAACCAATTGTTGCTATTTTACAATTGTACGCTCCTCAATAACGTTGTTTGCCTTGGGTATGATATAAAACATGATTAAGGCAGTAAAAACTAGAATTATGAATACAGCAAGTAAAGATATTTTGTACTTTAATTTAATATTCTTCATAGCATCGCCTCCTCTTATTTATGTACCCTCATACACGGTTATTGAAACCTGTTCAGCCTTGTTATTGCAAAATGAGAAGGCATTTGTGTACAAATAGCAAGTTCTAATTGGCTTAAAAGTGAATCACATTATTACGTTTATCTTAAAAGGAAGATAGTCCGTATCTTATTTGATAAAATTGAGTAGCAACGCATTGTTGCGCTGAGCAATGGTGTGTTGCTTTTTAATGAAGCGGAAAAGTGTCATAATAAGGCATAAGATGCTGAATGATTGAAAAAGTTCAAGGAGAATCTATGACTTACGAATCTATTAGAATTGGGCAACCGCTTGCTACATTAAGAAAAAGAAAAGGCATGTCACAGGACGAGGTGGCAAATTATTTGAAGGTGACTAGGCAAGCCATCTCAAAATGGGAAAGAAATGAAGCTTTACCGGATTTACAGAATATGAAAATGCTTTCAGATTTATTGGAGTTCTCAGTGGATGACTTGATTAACGGCTTGATTTTGGCCGATGCTGAATTAGTAGAGGGTGTAGCCACACTGACCTTCATAGAAAGGGTTCGAGAGTCTTTCGGACGCAGTGCGGAAACTTCTAATTGGTTGGCCGAGGTATTAGGGGCTACTATAGGCTTGGTTTCGGTTCCTATTTTCATCATACTACTTTATATGAAAGTGTCATTCCTCTTATCGGTCTTGGTCTTTTTCTTAGTTCCACCTGCGTATTATGTTGGAAAATGCATACCTGTCATTACGGATTATCTAAGAACTACTGATCATATTGAAGGTAATGAAGAATGGTAATTTAAGATTTTCACGGTGTTGCTACTAAAGCAGTTAGTATAAGTTTTATAGGTACAAATTATTCTAGTTTTACTTCATTTGAGGGGGGTACAAAGTGGATACAGCATTAAGGGTTAGGATTGCTTTTGAAGAAAAAAACACACTTGATAAAGAAGTGGTTTCTCAACTGCTTCACTCATCTAAGCTAGTCAATAAACTTACAAAAGATTTTGTGAACAACCCCTTGTTTGTAGTATTTCGTATGATGGGGTTGAGTGAAATTCCTTGTGCTGAATCGTTATCCTATACTCAAAAAATGATTGACTATGCCAATCAGAAGTTGGCTACTGGCCAGGGCTTCTCTTGTTTGGGCGGGGTAGAGGAAATTGTTCCATGTTATAATGCAATGTTATTTGAAGCATACTGTCGTCTAGGACTTGGAGAAAGTAAAGAAGCCCAGGACGCATTAAATTGGATAAAACAATTTCAACTTTTTAAGCGTAATCATACAACAACTTGGCAACATAAGGGAATTTGTAAACATGGCGGTTGTCTTGGAAAAACACCTTGTTATATTGGAATCGGGAAAACTGTCAGGGCACTTATTACTTACAGCGAATTTATAAATCATGACGATCATGAAATTGAAAACCTGATTAATGAAGGAACTGACTATTTGCTGATGCATAAAATGTTTCAACAACTGTCAAAGCCAGAACCTATCAGTAAACACATAACGGATATTACATTCCCGCAGAGCTATTTCCTGTCATTATCTGATCTGGTCTACATTGCTGGAAAGAGAAAGTTGATGAATGACGAAAATTGTAATTCTATGAAACTACTATTAAAAGAAAAAGAAGTAGAAGAGAACAAGTGGAAAATAGAGTATAATTATGGCTACAAAGGATATGTCGCATTTGAAACCAGACAAAAAGCATCGGAATGGATATCCACTCTATATCCGATTTGGCTCAGCGGAACATAAAAGTTGGTCTTATTTAGGTTTTTTGTCTTAAATGGTTTTTTATCTGCACTAGAGAACTAGATGGTGTTAGGCACTCTCATCTGTTTAATTCTGGATTGCTTCAACAATTAGTGTGTTTTGGTAAGATAACTTATAATGAGTCGTTTGTGACAATTGCAAAATTTGCTATAATCAAAGAGACAGATGAGTGTTATTCGATCCTTATCCTATGAAAGGAGTTAAAGTGAATGAATAAAAAGAACGTATTGATTTATACAGGTATTGCATTTGCATGGTCTTATAGCTTGTGGCTTACAGCGATAGGAATAGCTCTAAATAGCCAAATGAAAATCTATTTGAACGAAGGATTTGTTGAAGCCCTTTATTCCAATGTCTTAACAGGCAAGGTGGCGATAATCTCTGTCATAGCCTTGTTGGCCTCACTTGGTCCATTAGTTGGTGCAGGTGTAGTTTCTCTTATTGATCCAGTGTTTAAAGAGGAATTTAAGCAAAGGTTGTTCATCTATAAATCTAGTAAACCCTATCTTCATGTGATTGGCATATTTTTAGCAATAGGATTTATTCCAGCCATACCGCTTATCTTCATTGAAGGTTTTACTTCAACGCCGATCAGTACTATTTTACTCTACCTAATAACGTTTTTCCTAATACAGCTAGTGACTTCAGGTACAGAAGAATTTGGCTGGCGTGGCTTGATGTTGCCCGAGTTTTTAAAAGAAAACGATGTATGGACAGCAAGTTTTAAAACAGGGCTAGTTTGGGCTGTATGGCACACGCCAATAGTCATGTATATCTTCTATCTACAGGGAATGCCAATGTTTGCAATGCTCTTTTCATTTGTAGGGTTTAGTGTCGGTATTGTAGCAATGTCGGTTGTGCATAGTTACTTCTTTATTAAAACCAAGAGTGTTTTGTTTTCAGTTTTTTTACATGCGACAAGCAATACAATACCACTGATAGCAGGAATGCTGATACTCGATTCGTATAAAACCGCTGTATTTGCTCAACTCTTAATTTGGGGTGTTATTTTTATGATAATGAAAAGGAATCCCGAGATGTTCCCAAAGACAAAAAAGTCCTAGAAATGATTTAGTTGATCAAGTAAAGAAGACTAGAGTGTCGTAAATCAATCAAACTCCTTCAGTTATTGAAGGAGTTTTTTAACATAGCGTGATAGCAATCAGAACCCACCTAAAAATGTAACTACAGTATTTTATTGTGGAATTATGCTATAATACTTGAGCAAATGAATACTTAGCAGTTGATAAGTTGTGCCCGTAAGGAGGAGTCAAATGATACAAGATAGCTCTACTCATAGTTGGAATGTTATTAGTGAAGAATGGTGTGAAATAGCACCCATTGATGAAACAAGACAATATTTTATTATGCCATATATGCTCAGGTTAATGGGAGATGTTTCTGGTAAAAGGATATTGGATCTTGGCTGCGGTGAAGGTGGCTTCTCTCGAGAACTTACCCGTAGGGGTGCGCAAGTTGTTGGAATTGACTGTGCTGCCTATTCCATTGAATTCGCAAAGAAACAATCACTAGAAGAAGGACTAGGCATACAATACTATACAAAGAACAGCAGTGATCTTGATGGAATTGAAAGTTGTGATTTTGATATCGTATTATGTTCAATGATGTTAATGGACTGTGAAGACCTAGATGGAACAATCAAAGAAATCAGTAGAGTATTAAAGCCTAAGGGTAAGTTATTTGCAAGTGTGTTGCATCCTTGTTTTACAGGCAAGAATATTGGAAGAGAAGGTAAAGGAATTGACAGAAAAGTAATAGTTGAAGACTACTTTAATCCAGCAGTATATAATCAAACATTGCCGGGTGGCAATATTGAAGTTGTTTGGAGACATCGAACACTAGAAGAGTATGTGAAGCCTTTTGTGAAACATGGTTTAAATATTACTGACTTAAATGAAGCTCGTCCGACGAGAGAAGAAGCGGATAAATCTGTTCCTATTGCATGGTTGAATAAGATACCACTGTTTCTTTATTGGGTTGTGGAAAAGTAATAAAACACTTACATTAATCGATTTGTGATGTGATTATCTGGCAGCAAGTCCTTCCGACACAACTTGGAAAAAACAAAGAGCATACTTTTAAAATATGGAGAAAATCATGCAAATTATATGTGTTATATACGATGAATCAATGAACAAGGTATTGATTCGACATAATGAAAATGAGTTAAATCTTGTAAGTATCAAGTGTGATGAAGATAAGGATTACTTCACTATTTTACAGGCACATTTATCAGAAACTATTGGTTTTAAGCTTATAAAATCTGACTTAAGTACCATAGCAAAGAGTGAAGATTACATTGTTTTGCTATTAAATGCAGATTGTAGTGATTTGACGAATTTTGAGTGGGTTGACTTAGAAAATCTAAAAACAATCACAGGTGTTGATAAAACTGCCTTAAGCCAATTACTAAATTATTTTTTAAGAATCAATAAATTTAAAATGGAATCACTTTACTTTTCTATCCGATGTCAAAGCAGAAAAATTATTGATGATTGTGTGAATTTAATTCAGAGAAACAATCCAGGCATTGCGATAATGGATAAGTATCAAGCAGCCAGTGTTACTAATTCAGCGTATAAAATTGTACTTATCAGAGATGTAGAACCAGAATCAAGTGATTTTGTAGAAGAAATTAAGCTAGTCACCTGTGCTGACGATGAAAATAAAACTATAGATAGTAATCATATCGCGATTGAAACTATGCAGATAGAGGATATTTACAAGGAAGTCATGAACAAAGTATCTGAGTTGTATCAGAAGAAAGTGATGGAGAATACTGTTTATTCATCTTGCTTTTTTTATGGAGTTACAGGCATGACTGAAAGTGGAAAGTCATATTTTGCCAATCACTTAGATTTGACGTACAATATGTGGAATTTGAAGATTAGGTCTTTCATTGAAGTCGCTAAATGTTTGGTTGATCACTCAATATCCCCCTTATTAGAAGTTATAACTATTCAATTGATGCTTGAATTTTCATGTTACCATTATTTTAAACAGTCACTAGTCATTGAGAGCATTTATTCTGAAAGGATTCATTGCTTGTTTTCTGATTTGTTGAAAGACAAATACAAGTTGATATATATAGATGTTGATGAAGATCAAAGGAAGAAACGCTCACTAGATAGTCTTGATGAATTTAAAAGTAAGGACATTAAAAAGAGGAAATTAGGGATTGATAAGTTAAGAAATATTGCTGATATCAAACTAGACAATTCAAAATCGATCTCGGCTAGTAAGAATCAATTAGATCATTATTTTAGGAGTTGTTAAAAATTGCTATGGAAACGCCAGCATAGAATACTCTTGTAGTTTCACTAAATACTAAAGAATAGACATATTAATAATGGGTAAGGGCTCGCTTTTTTTTATTTTATTGAACACAAATAGTTTCTTCAATGTCCAGTACATCAATACATCAGAAAAGTATAAGAAAATGATCTGTATTTAGTAATCGGTGTAACTGAAATGATTTACGACAGTACTGTTCGGTGAACGAAAAACAATATTACAATTACCTTAAAACACCAATTTTGTTGGTGTTTTTTAGTATAATCAAGAAAACTGCTTGTGTAAGTTTTGTTAGGTTAAATGGAATATAGAAGGGATGGAGCTGTGGATAGGAATAATAAAGGTTTAAGTAATAAAATCACGATGATTTTTACGTTGATTGTCATAATTGGTGTCTTCATCTCTAAGCAGGAACCATTTTATAATTTGAATAATCTTATGCAAAGCGTCATGCAGTACTCCCTTCTTGCACTTGCGCTCATACTACCGATTATGGCAGGGATGGGGTTGAACTTTAGTATTGTAGTAGGAGCCATTGCAGGTCAGATCGGTATTATCATGGCAGTAAACTGGGGTCTAACAGGATTCTATAGTTTTATCTTCGCAGCTTTTTTTGGTACCTGTTTTGCAATTCTGTTTGGGCTATTTGCGGGGGTATTGATTGATAAGGCGCGTGGGCATGAGATGGTGACCTCGTTGTTTATCGGATATTTCGTAAACGGCATATACCAGCTGGTTTTGTTCGCTCTGATAGGAACTGTTATCCCGATTAGGGCTGAGCAACTGCTTTTGAGTGGCGGTGTGGGACTAAGGAACAGCATTGATCTTAGTGATACTCTGTTTCAATCGGTTGACGGTTTGCTTGAAGTTCCATTTTTCGTTCTGCTTATCATCATAAGTGTTCTTTATTTGATTATAAAGGCCTATCAGTTTTACAAAGGTAAAGTTGAAAGCGATAAGCTAAGAACTTATCTAAGAATGATCCTGCCCACTTTAGTCGTCTTGGTAAGTGCTGTGGTCATGTATGCGGACGGGCTCCCAAATGAGATCGCTATGCTTAAAAACATAGGGTTTCCACTGATCACAGGCGCGATGATTGGAGCAGCTGCGATATCTATTCTATGGTTCATGCGTACTAAACTGGGACGAGAATTCATTGCTGTCGCTTTGAAGAAGCAAAATTCAGAAGGTACCGATATGAACGCATCAAAAGTCAGGATCATGGCTATTGTGATGTCTACAATACTGGCTTCGTGGGGGCAGATTATATTTTTACAAAATACTGGCGTCTTAAGCACATACGGGTCTCATATGGGTGTCGGACTATTATCTGCAGCAGCACTTATTTTAGGCGGTGCCACGATAAAACGAGCTACTGTGGGACAGGCCTTCATTGGTGTCGTGCTGCTTCGAGGATTATTTATCCTCTTTGTTCCTGTCATCGGTGAGTTATATTCAGGGAACTTGTCTGAGGTATTCAGGATTATCGTGATGAACGGTGTATTTTTATATGCGTTTATAGCGAAGAGAAATGAAGATGTCCTATTTTGAAAGGAGTCAAAATGAAAAAACTTTTTATCAAGCAAAAGGTATTTAAAATCACTGACCATTATCCGATTACCGATGAGAATCAAGAGACAATTTATCAGGTGGATCAGGACTTCAAGCTGATCGGAAACACGGTTCGGGTCAGTGATAAATATGGCAGTGAACTATTTGTTGTCAGCAAAGAAGTATTTACGCTCTTGCCGAGATTTGTGGTTCGATTTGCAAATGGTAATGAAGTGGTTCTTAAAAGCAGGTTTACGCTATTCAATAAGGAAATAGATATTGATCCTGACGGACTAAAGCTCTTCTTAAAAGGCGATTTCTTTGACCATAATTTTTCGCTTTATGAAAACAATACGCAAATAGGTTCTATCACAGAAGAATACTTCACTTGGGGTGATACATTCGTGCTTACTATCAATGATGAAAGCAAGCAGGATTTGATTGTCGCAATTATGATTGCCGTAGACTGCATTAAGGATGATCAGGAAAAAAGGCGATGACATTAGAGGGTAAACCGTGATTGCTGAATTGGATGAGTTTTATTGAAAATAGATGATTTATACAAACCTCAAATCGCAACGCAATGTGTTAATCATTGTGAATTCGATTTGGGGTTTTTATGACTGGGTCTTGTGTCATGATGATGTAAGTTGTGCACAGTTTGCCTTACCTTGCGCTATGAGTATTGATATTTTTCGTCCTTTTACTATAATTAGGAAAGACAACGTTGTTGGAATTTATTAACAAGGAGGAACCGTTTGATTAGGATTGCGATATGCGATGACGAAGTGACGACTTTGCATCAAACCAAAAGCTATCTGAAGGCATACCCTGCGGAGTTTAAAGTCGATTTGTTCACAAGTGGAGAAGACCTGGTTGCCAGTGAAGAAAACTACGAGATTATCTTGCTTGATATCGATATGTCCGGTATGAACGGCATTGAGACTGCAGGTCTCATTCGAAAACGCGATAAGAAGGTCAAAATCATTTATATTACAAATTATAGCGATTATACGACCTTTGCATTTTCTGTGCATGCCTTTGCCTATATTTTAAAGCCGTTAAAAGCAGAGGTGCTTTACAAGCAACTTGACGAAGCTTTTGAATATATGAAAGTCACAGCGTCAAAGCCTTTAGAGTTTATTACGAACGAAGGTGTCTTGCGGTTAGATCAGAGAGAGATCCTTTGCTTTGAGTACGCTAACAGAAAAGTGTCGATGCGTACCCTGACCCATACGTATGAGTTAAAGCGAAGAATTTCGGATTTGGAAGCCGAGCTCAGAGAAAATGGATTTTGCATGCCACATAAGAGCTTTATCGTAAATCTATATGCGGTCAAGACGATTAAGGGGTATGACATTCATCTGGTCGATGAGTCGATCGTCCCGCTCTCGCAAAAAAAATCGATGGCGTTTCGAAAAGCGTTGAATTACTATCTCTCAGATGGAGGGCGATAAGACGATGATGGATATCATGACCTATTTTGTTTTACCTGTTCTCGGGAGCGTATTCATGCTGGGCGCGATCTTTTACAGCATGAACCAGATTGGAACCAATAGGGAGATCCGATCAAGTCAACAGACGCTGTCGTTCCTATCCAGTAGGGCTGTCGTGGTTTGCGTGTACATTCTGCTTACTATTGTAGTGTCTTTTCTTGGCAGTGGAGTGCTTAACCTAATTGTGATGTTTTTGATACCGTTGATCGGGCATTACTACTACAATAGTGAGCGGCAGTATATTATCTTTTATGTACTGTTTGTCGTTGTCATTTATCTGGTGGATGCGCTATCCGCATTTGGTCTGACTTATCTGTTCAGCAGTGGTGTCCTCTATTTTGCTAATGAGCACCTAACCATCATTGGCGTTATATTTACTATACGGTTTGTCGAGTTTAGCATACTTAGAATTCTGACCGGCATTATTAGGCGGATGAAGCATGGTGTTATCAGCAAGAAGCAAATGCTTAGTTATTTTATCTTACCTGCTTTCAGTATTGTGAACCTTTTTAGCTTGATGTATTTGATGGATATTTTTGTCACGGAGGACCGTTTTGCGCTATTAATTATCAATATCGGACTGCTGATCTGCATAAACCTTTATTTTACGAGTGTCTTTGACACCATCAGCCGAAACAACCGTCTTAAGAATGAACTAAATCTTCATCACCAGCAGCAGGAGATTCAAGTGCGCTACTATGAGGCTTTGGAGCAAAAGTACGATACATCACGAAGTCTGGTCCACGATATTAGAAATCACATACAGTCGATGCAACAGCTTTATGAAATGGAGAAGCAGCCTTAGGTTTGCCAGTATACCCGAGATATTCATGAGATGCTCAATCGACTAGGTCAGAACTACTATACAAGCAATAAGATGCTCAATATCATCTTGAATGATAAAGTACAGACCATGCGTGCGCAGGGAATCAGTGAAGACATCAAGATTGCTGATGTGGACTTAAGTTTTATCCGCAATGTGGATATGACGACACTCTTTTCGAATATTCTAGACAACGCGATTGAAGCGGCACTTGTGAGTGACGAAAAGAAAATTCATTTGAGGGTCTCGCACGTGCACGATTTTGTCACGATCACGCTCAAAAATACATCAGCTGAGAAACCTTTAAAGAAAGACGATGACTTCCTTACTACGAAGCCTCATCATGAAGGTCTTGGCCTGAAGAATGTCAAAAGGGTAGTCGAGGCGTATAAAGGAGATGTGCAGTTTGAATGGAGGGATGCTCATTTTATTACGCGAGTCATGCTTACTGGCTAATGTCATCATTAGTTTTGGAGTTCCCCTTGGAGCCCTCTTTATACTGAAACGAAGATTTGGTGGCAAGATGCTGTTTTTTTCTGTCGGAATGCTTACTTTTATCGTAAGTCAGATTCTGATTAGGATTCCTATAATCAGCTATGTGCTTCCTCAATTCACATGGTATGCTGTAATGCAAACGAATCCGTGGCTATACGGAATTTTTCTAGGATTGACTGCTAGTGTTTTTGAAGAGGTTGGTAGACTTATCGCCCTAAAGAGCGTATCTAATAGGAATAATGGGCTAATTGAAGGCATTAGCTTTGGATTTGGTCATGGCGGAATAGAGGCTATGCTTCTTGTGGGGCTTAACAGCCTCGTTTTAATGGTGCTTTATCCTATAGGGACCATCGACTTATCAAGTCAAAGCGCCACGATGATTCTACTGGGCGGACTTGAGCGGGTACTTGCTATGATTTTTCACATAGGTGCTTCTCTGATTGTACTTTACGGTATTCGAGTTCAAAAACAGGTTCGCTTTACAACCTATGCGGTTCTCCTGCACTTACTGCTGGACAGCATGATTGTAATTCTACCTGCGGTTTTTGGTGCCGGTATCCTACAACTTGAAGCATATCTTGCCGTTATGGCGATTTTTACACTCATCTTTGGAATTAAACTTTACTCTATGGAGGATTAGAATATGAATAAAATGGTTATAATGATCATAATTGTCACACTTACTTTTGCGCTGCTAACAGCTTGCACTTCAACTGAACTGTCGAGTGATTTTGATAGCGCAGTGGTCGAATCCAGTGCCCAAGGGGTTGTCGATGCACTGAATGCCAAGGACTATGACAGCGTTGTGGCAATGTTGAGAGAAGATTTGCAGGATAGACTGAACGCTCAAAAAATCGCAGATGCAGTTGAAATGACATACGGTGACGCAGGCGAGTTTACAGCGATCAATAAAACAACGGTTATCGGTCAAAAGAAAGAGGATGAGGATTTCGCAGTTGCCATCATTGAAGCCAAGTACGAGAATAAGAAGGTGATATTCACACTCTCGTATGATAAAAATATGAAGCTGATCGGTCTTTATATGAAATAGGACCCAAATCGTGCCTGGCACGATTTGAAAGAATGATGTTTTCAAAAAAAAGCCAAAAGTCATATTCCGTATTCGCGAATAGATTTTGGCTTTTAAACTGTGTTATGAATTCATTTTACTGCGCTTTTGCATGGATTGCTTCCGGAACAATAGTCTTAGCATCCTATCCTTTTGACCGGGTTGTATGTCCTGGTAACGGCAAATGAAGGCAAATCCGAAATCGGTCTTGTAGTAATTGACTACTTTGATCGTCAGCACCATTTGCAGGGATACGGCTTCGACAGTCTCGTCGATTTTAACCTGATGCACCGCCTGGCTGTTATCGATATATTTTTGACCTTCTATGGCATTTAGCTGAAATACGATTGAATCACCACCAAGTTTGATGACTTGAGCCTCAAATAACTCCAACGTCTCCTTATTAAAAATTTGTGCGCTACTAGCCCAAACCATGGAAAAAGTCTTGTCGGTAGGCAAGTAGGTGATGTTGTCCAAGTAATAGGTTCCGTTTTCATAATGCTTGACAGTTACCCGGTATTCAATCAAATCATTCTGCTCAAAATAACTGATTGTCGCCTTTTGCATCGCCTTTACAGAATAGATGGTTGAATCGGCGTCATGAATGATAAACTTTCCTTGTCTATTTGTAAGAAGAAGATTACCAGAGAGTGATTTTATCACATTTCCCACCTGATATTTAAAGCTGAACGAGCCTTTAGGTATGAATAGGTTTGAGTCGTATCGGTCAGGGGTGGTCAGTTTTGTATCGTGAATCAAGATATCGACCATTGCGCGTGCTATTTCTGGATCGAACTGCTGGCCGCTTTGGTCCCTCAATACGGCGATGATTCTTTCTTGTGATTCCAGATCCTTATAAGCGCGTTTAGATGACATGGCATCGACGGCATCAGCCACCCCTAGCACCCTGCTCAGATAGGGGATCGACTTGCCGATAAGTCCATCAGGATATCCGTTTCCATCATAACGTTCATGATGATGTTTAATGGTCTGAGGAATGTTATGCAGTAGTGTCATTCCATGTAGGGTGTTCGAAACTAGTTCCGAGCCCTTGCGTGAATGAAGTTTGATAAGTTCGAACTCGTCATCGGTCAATTGACCAGGTTTATTAATGATGTTTTCAGATACAAAGAGCTTGCCGGTATCGTGTAGGAGTGCCGAAAAATAAAGTATCATCTGATCTTTCGGGGCTAGGTTCAGATGAGCGGTTAATTTGATGCAGATATTCGCCACATTTGTCATATGGTAAGGCATGAAGATGTCTCTTGCCACCATAAGCTCAGTGAAGGTATCGATCAAGAAATAAATCCTCTCGTAGTTTGAGATTACAGTTTGTATGTGATACACCAGCTGCTGAAAATAATGGACATTGAAATTACGATGGTCATCAAGATTTAGTGCCGGTTTTGAGGTGTCAAAAATCAAACTCCCGAGAATAACATTTCTTTCTAGGCTAGGATGAAAGATGTTTATCATATAAGTCGGGTTATTTGCTAGAAGCTTTCCATTACTTTTGCGCAATTCGGCGATGTTATCTTTCTGTATCACTCTTGTGTTCTTGATGTGATTCCTATACTCATCAATTGTGATTTCAGAGAACTGACTACTCCCAAAGGTATAGGTTATCTCTGACCCTGAATCGTTGAAAATGCAAAACCTTGGATCGGTGATATCAAGAAAAAAAGAAGTGCGTTTAACAAACTCGACAAAATGCGTTTCAAAATCTAAAAAATCTTCTAGTATGATATTTCTCATTTCGGTCCTCAACTTTGTAGTGTGTATGTCATTTGTTAAATAACGGCTGCGTGATGAAGCGTGTTGATGTATTCATTATACAATAATATTTTTACCTATTATGCCCAATTTCAACATTTATCCTACCATTTGTGTATAAAGAATCGTTTTATCAATCAAATGATAATATTCGATTTTAATCGTTCTTTAAATCCACCTAATATTTAGGGCGTGATACACTGATAAAAGGAGGTTTTATGTTAAATCAACACTTAAAAATACTTGCGTTTAGTTGGGGACGATACCGACTTGCCAGTGACAATCTAGTGACACTTACCAGTGGATGATGGCTCCCATTTTGACAGCCGTGATACAGTGGCCGGTACAAGATGTGAGTGGAAAAAATGAAAATACAGCATTTATATGCGAAAACTGCAAAATATCAGGTAAAGCCACACTTGCTTAGTGACTAATACGGTGTGGCTTACCTTATACAGAACTGTAATTTTACTATTACGTTTATCTTAAATTTGATAGGAATGCAGTTTGTTTTAGTAAAATAGTATAGAAGTTTAAATCCTGCATCTGAACAGCAATATTCAAAAATTATGAGCAAGTCATTTCAGAGAAGTTAAGTGTATGGATTACTAGATAATCAAATTTGAATCATAGAATAGCTTCACATAAGCCCTTAAAGGTGTTAACATCATCGTACTTAGGATGTTAGTGGGTTTTAGAAAGGATAAAAATGAATTTAATTGATAATAAAACGAAAAGATTGTTCCTAAGTCACTGGACTAATGATGATTTGAATTTTATATCAGTAAGTCAAACATATATGCGATTTGTCTTCAAGAAAATGGATTGATCATAGGATCCATTGGTTATTCTACAATAGACCACGACCCACTGTTGTCTAGTGAAAGTCAATTTGAATTCGGATATAGCCTTCACCCAGATTATTGGGGACTAGGATATGCTACTGAAGTTTCTGTACTAATGAGAGATCACCTGATGGATGTTGAACAAGCATCTTGTATATGGTTAAGGCACTTTGATTTCAATAGACAATCTGAAAAAGTGATTCTTAAACTTTGATTTATGTTTATGTATTCAAAGGATTACACGATTAAGTTGCAAAACAATCGTCAGGTAAAACACTTGTATTACCGGTATAATAGGATATTGTCTGAATGAAATAATAACTGACGGTATAGAAAGTTGACAATTTTTATGATGAAAAGGAGAATTCTATGTCTTGGCTTACACATATCGTAGCCGCAGCGGGTTATGTTTTTGATAATAAAGGGAACATCTTGATTGTAAAAACGTATCATCGTGGTTGGGACACACCCGGTGGATAAGTGGAAAACGTTGAAAGCATTGAAGAAGGTGTTTTGCGTGAGATACTTGAGGAAAGCGGCGTAAGTGTAAAAGTGAAAGAGCTTGTCGGTATTTACTCGAACGTGTGCAGCTATACGGCGCGTGATGGTGTGACCAAGGTGCCCACCAAGATCATGATGGATTTTATCTGTGAATATGAAGGCGGAGAACTCCGGACGTCTGATGAGACAAGCGAAGTGAAATGGGTTCCGGTTGCGGAAGTGCTTGACTATATCGTCCCAGAAAACCTTAGATACCGTTTTGAAAAGGTAATCGAGTTCAAAGGCAAAATCACGTACTCGTCTTACGTTACAAAACCGGAGTATAAGCTTCTTTCGGAGAGGTTTGTGTAGAGGTAGAATCAATACCTAAAAAATCCGTTTAGTCCAGAAAAACTATACAGAAGTTGTGGTTTTGAAGGAGATGCCATTTGGCATGTTTATCGTAAAAAAGGATATAAGTAAGGAGAATTTTGGTGGATAACAGATCGGTGTGGGATAAGGTAGCTGCAAATTATGGGTCAGTAGGACCAAAGTATTGGAACTGGTTTGGAGAACAACTGGTGTCCTATTCAGCTGTTCAAGAGGGAATGAAGGTATTGGATATCGGTTTTGGCAGGGGCGCATCGCTGTTTCCGGCAGCCTCTATCGTTGGTGACAGTGGCAAAGTGGAAGGCATCGATACCTCTGCCGAAATGGTTGCCCATACCCAAAATGAAGTTTTAGCAAATCAGCTGAGGAATATCGATGTTTTTCATTCGAGTTTAGAGGACTACTGTGAGAACACAGGCGGTTTTGATCGCATCATGTGTGGTTTTGGCATTGGTTACCTGAGTGCATCGGATGACAATTTTAAAATCTTACATAAGTCGCTAAAAGAAGAGGGAGTCCTGTCTTTAAGCGTATGGACGCACCAGGAGGATCAAAGCTGGTTGACCTCTGTTGTAAATAAGCACCTTGGAATCACAGATACTCCAGATCATGCTTCGGAAGAAAAAGATGAAGAAGAGGAATACGACCTTTGCACGGCAACGGGCCTAAAATCATTCATCGAATCTCAGGGGTTTAGTCATGTGGAGACTGAAATAGTCGAGAAGACGTTTGTCTTCAGTGATCAAGAGGAATGGTGGGCTGACCTAAACAGCAGTGCGGTCAAAAATATAATCGATGTGATCGATGGCATGAATTGCCTGGATGCCTTTAAAAAAGACGCTTTTGACGGCATTTTACAGTTCAAGAAAAATGATGGGATTCACATCAGACGAGAAGCCATTTTGGTGCGGGGCACAAAGTAGTAGGGTGTAACCGTTAACGTAAGGGAGTAGCCTATGAGCAAAGAACTATCTGAAATGAGCAACGAGGAACTATGGGCATTGTTCCCGATTATTTTGACTGAGTACGACCCGAAATGGAAAGAGAACTACGACCAAGAGAAAAATCTGATCGAAAAAGGCATCGGTTCAAGCAATATAGTTCGAATGAATCACTATGGAAGCACTTCGGTAGTGGGGCTGATCGCCAAACCCACGATAGATATTCTACTAGAGATTAGTGAAGACACTATTTTGGATGACCTTGTCAAAAATATGGCATCGGTCGGTTATGGATTAAGTCCGCAACCTAATAATCCTGCACCTCATATGATGTTTCTAAAAGGGTATACACCCCAAGGTTTTCAAGGACAAGTAGTACATGTTCATGTAAGATACAGCGGTGACTGGGATGAACTTTACTTTAGGGATTATTTAATCAGTCAACCTGAGATCGCTTTGGAATACGGAAAACTGAAATTAGAGCTAAAGTCAAAATTCGAGCACGACAGGGACGGCTATACTCATGCAAAAGGTGATTTTATCAGACGAATCACATCATTAGCCAGAGAGGAAATAGGATCAAGATGAAACTTTTAACTTGTAACATGAATGATCAGAAGAACATAGCACCTATGATTTGCGAACTGATGAACTATCACCGTAAACTCACCAATGCGCCAAAGGAGTTTTGGCAGAGTCTTGAAACGTCTGAAAAAACCTTTGCAGAATGGCTTGCTACCGGTGAGGTGAAAAAAATTGACCATAAGGATGAAACCATCGGATTTATCTATCTAAGGTTAGGCGGTCAAAGCGTTGCCTGGCTCGAAGACTTGTATATCGACGAGAAGTACCAGGGCCAGGGACTTGGAAAGAAAGTCATGAACATGCTAGACGAGCAGCTAAAGGACAGGGGTGTGATCAGCATGTTTGTTGATGTGATTCCCCGTAACCCGGGAGCCATCAAGTTTTATCAGGAATGTGGTTTTGACCACTTGAATATGATTCAGCTTAGAAAGAACTATCAGAAACGTCTTGATAAGGAAGAAACAACCGACTTATTGGGCTTTACATTTAAAAAGTACTAAAAGTCGAATTGGCAAAGGAGTCTAAGATGAAAAGTTTTAGCCTTGATAGTAAGAATGAGGTCTACACGGTTGAGATCGGTAACGTGGACGAGGTTATCGATATCATTCGAGAAGCCGCTTAGTGGGGCCGCTTAAATGGGAAAAACCTGTGGAGCGATGACGCGCTTAAAAAGAGTAAGTTGCTTGAATACTACCGCGAGGATGAGTTCTACTTGTTAAAAAACAAAACCGAAAGCGTTGCCGCGATGATACTGCAGTGGCAGGACACGATCTTTTGGCCCGAAGCCAAACCAGCAGAATCCGGCTACCTGCATAAACTTTGTGTCAGAAGGGACTATGCGAAAACAGGACTCTCAACAATGATGATTGAAGTGGCGCAGATGGAATGTGCCAAGAAAAACGTGATGAAGCTGAGGCTCGATACAGGGTGGCAGAACACCGCTCTGAGAAACCTTTATGAAAAAAACGGCTTTATTCTCTATGACCAGTTTGTCTTAGACGGTCGGCATGAGTTTGCCAGATACGAGAAGCGGCTAGAGGAAAACGTGATGATAAAAAAGTGCACGATAAACGAGCTGGATGAAGCGGTTGAGTTCGCGTTTTCGAAAAATCAATGGGTAGAGGAAAGGTGCAGGCCCTTTTTAGTAAATGAGCCTGTAGAGAACATCTATGCTGATTTTAAAAAATATGTAGAGACAGAATTTTACGATGTCTTGCTGCAATATGACAAAGATAAGCTAGTGGGAGTAACGGCCATTTTCTGGTTGGTGGAAGACAACTACGTTTCGATCAATCGGGGGATCTTTGCCGCCAAGGACTATTCAGTGGTCGCCAAGCGCTATCTAGACTACATACAATCAAATTTCAAAGGTTATAAGTATTACATAAATACGGCTAAGGAGCATCAGAAGTCGATCGACTTTTACCATGCTCAGGGCTTTGAACTATTAGAGGATGCGGTTCTTTATAAGCTGGACGATTTTAGTGGCGTAAGTCTTATCAGCGGTATGGAAGAGCTGAATACCAGTAATCAGGATGAGATATACACCTACCTGGAGCCTGGAATAACAGAAGACACCTACTGGAACATAGAACGTTTAAAGCAGCAACCAGAAATGTTTATCATCATCGGCTTCTTTTTTGATGGGCTTAAAGGTGTCATCCAGGCACGAAAGTATAAAAACATTTCAGTTGAAATCGTCGGACTCGAAGCTGAAGAGACCCAAGTAAAAAAGGATCTCATGAACGCGCTGGCAAAGACATGCAAAGACAGAGGGTTCAAGTTGATCCAATTGTATACAGAACGACAAGAAGAAGTACAACTTGGCAAAGAACTAGGCTACACCTACTTCGATTCCAACGTCTGCTTCTTAAAAAAACTATAGCCCAATCAATCCATCGTACGGGTTGGCTTTATGTCTACCCTCTCCTTATCTCGCAAGTAAAAGATTTGATAATAAGTGATGCAAAACATCACACCATATGGCTTTAAGCGGTTGGAATCGTGGATTTTAAACCTGATAACCACACCTTGTTGGATTTCATACAATTTATTAGTCAAAAGGGACATCTTGATGAATATTGCAATTGATAGGTATAAGTAGAGGAGAAGAGTATGAAAACTATTGAATCAGAAAGACTTATTTTAAGAGAATGGAGTTTGTCGGATGTGGACGATATGTATGAATATGCTGCTAACAGCCTAGTCGGTCCGAATGCAGGCTGGAAACCCCATAAGGATAAAGAGGTAAGTAAAACAATTATTGAAATGTTTATTCAAAGTAAAGAAGTTTACGCCATTGTGTTAAAAACTACAGGAAAAGTAATCGGTGGAATCGGACTACATAAGCGTACTCCAGATTTGATTCTTGTTGATCTAAATCAAAGAGAAATCGGTTATGTATTGAATCCTGCTTACTGGGGTAGAGGATTAATTCCTGAAGCCGTGAACACCTTAATCGAGTTTGGTTTTAAGGAGCTGAAGTTGGATTTGATCTGGTGCGGACATTACAAAGAAAACTTGAAATCAAAAAGAGTTAACGAGAAATGTGGATTCAACTATCAGTTTAAGCGAGTTGAAGAGATAAAGCTATTAGGTGAAGAACGGGAAGTACATTATTATAACATCATGAGATCGAATTACAGCAGGTGTTAAATAATGGAAAACGTGTCGCTCTCGGTATCGACTTCCCTCTGACACACGTTTGGGATTTAATGTAATTTAAATCGGTGGGAATTTACCTCGTGGTATCGACTGTCTTTTGATTATGAGAGTAAATCGACGAGTTTTCAAATGAACTAACAGCTATTTCAGTCTTTTCAAATGATGTCTTGCAATGTATTATTGTTGTGTGTACCTTTCTTGTCTGGCAGTGCTTTTTGGACATTTACGATTATGCTAGACAAAGTGTGCATTATTCATTCGAGTGGCGGTGTTCGACAAATGGTGAAAAGGTGGTTTGAAGATGAATGTAGTTGAAAAATATCGTAGTTATTGAGAATTAAATAAACAAAGTCATCGTAAAATAATTGAGGAATTTCTCGATAAAGAGGTTATTTTGAGAGCAGCAGAATTGCTTGAGGTTTTGGAGAATGATACCATCGTTTTTAACAATAATACTGATATTGATTACCTTATGGATTTTGCTATCTACGAGAAATGGAATGATGGCAAGAGTCAATTATTAAAGTTTATCGAAAAATATGATAATGAATTACATGAAGAAGAAAGAATAGTTATCGCAGCTATGAAAGACGCTGAAACTTCACTTTTTGAGGTTGTTGACTTTGATAGAGAGCAGAAAACTGTTTGCGTGAAAGATCTTTTTAATGATGAGAAGAGGATTGAGTTCATAGATATTGGATTAAGTAGTTCGATAGATATAGGAACGCTATTATTTACTCGTTTGATAAAATTTGATTCATTTAATATGACATCAGGAACATGCTTTACATTTTTAGGTGATCATAAGCATTTCATAATTAGGAAGAGCAAGAAATTGATGAAGAAAATGAACAGTGGAGATTTATCTGCAGATAGATTTATAACTTTCTTTAAGCTGAATGAAACTGATGGTATCCCTATTTTGTTTAAAGAAGTGAATTAGATTGATTCTATATTTCGTAATTAGATAGCAGTCACCCGTATACTCTGCACTTTAATTGTGAGTTGGGGTGACTTTTTATTCGTGTTGAGAACGCAATGAAGTGTTCGCCAAAGAAAGAAAATCAAACAATGTGGACCTGTGTTAAGGATGGCTCTCGGTATCAACTTCCCTCTGACAAGCATTTGGTGATAAATGTAAAGAGAGTTTTCCTTAACAATTGACGGTTCAGTCTTTTCGTTTCATGATAACATACCATAAGATGTCTAGGTTCATGGTCTTATCATTATTGTTACTTGTCATCTGCTCAAAGCTGATGATTTTGAAATGATCTTCGAGTATGCTCGTCAGTTTCTCTTTTGAGTAACCTAAGCCACCGCTCATGCTATTGTTTCGATAGACGTCATAATCGGATAGGTTCGCTCCAACCATAAGGTTAAAGCAGTTCAGCGCAAATAGGCCATCTGCAGGCAGTAAGGATGCTATCTTTGCTAGGTATTCGGGTCTTCGATGGGGCTTGATATGGTGCAAGCAGCCGCTGTCGTAAATAAAGTCGTAGTGAGTCACAGGCGGCTTAAAGTCAAAAAAAGAAACAGTTTCAAATTCTGCCTTTGTCGGGTCATTCTTATCGTTCTTTTCGCTTGCCCACTGAATGGATTCTTTTGAAATATCGATTCCTGTTACCTTGATTTTATGACTTTTAAGGTAGAGGGAGTTTCTTCCGTTGCCGCAACCGATATCTAGGGCGCTTTTCGGCTTTTCATCCAAGGAGTCGATAAGCTTCACCAGGTTGTCGTCTGGACAATCCTTAAAAAATGGAACCTTCCTGTTTCGATTTTTATAAAAATCATCCCACCACTGTTGTTCCCTTTCCTCTAAGAGTTCATCCAACATCGTTAAAACATCATGATTTTCACGTATGATTTTTTCGCTTTCCATGCCCAAATACCATCCTTCTTTTTTTTTTTGCCACCCCTATATTATACAAAATTATACTGTGCTTGTGCTACTTAGAAGGTGGTAAAATATGCATTCTTTGCTGATTTTGTAATCGGTTGAAGTACTTCTATTACATTTATCTTAAATAGCACAATGAGGTGCTTTTTTTTAGTAGAATAGTAGGAGTAAGGGCTTGATGTGTATTGTTATTTGGTAGAGAATTTGATGAGGAGAAACATGGATAAGAAAAGCATACAGGTTCAGTCCTACAAACATGACGGTAAATTGCACTATGAATGGGGATCGAATATATATAAAGAAGATCATGAGAAAGTAATCTTGATAGGTCTGCCAGGCAGAGTGCTCAATCATCATACTAAGGGACGCGATTTCATCTTAAACAGCGTTTGCGTCGAGGTCTTTTACTTTAAGGAGTATTTTAACTGTTTTTTCAACCTGAATGAGGAAGGCGGACTCGAGTACTACGTCAACATAGGACTGCCTATAGAATATGAAAATAAAATCATAACCTATATCGACTTGGATGTCGACTTGGAAAAAAGTGCTGACGGCAGCTGGAAAGTAGTTGATGAGGATGAATTTCTTGTGAATCAGAGGCTATATGGTTATAGCGATGAGTTGGTCAAAAAGGTTGAATCGACTAGAGATGAATTGCTCAGAAGGATTGAATGTTCTGAGTACCCTTTTGACGGTACCTATGAAAAGATGTTGATCAATTATTGTGAAAAGGAATTAGACAATAGCATGTGTCAGATGGTATCGACTTCCCAGCGACACGCGTTTGGTATTAAATGGAATTTATTTTAACGGAGGAGCATATGCTTAATTTAGGTTCAACTTATCTTATTGTGAAGGACATGGAACAATCAATCGCGTTTTATGAAGCCTTGCTGCAAATGAAGGCGTCTGTGCTGAGATACGACCGATGGACAGAGTTTAATTTCAGTGGACACTGCATAGCCTTACTCAATCCCAAATACGATGAAGAGCTGATCGATTCCAAAAGTGATGTACAAGTGCATTATAACCGTGCATACATCGAACATTTAAGAAGAAAAACGGTATACGGAAACAATATTGTCCTGAACTTTTACATCGACGATCTGAACGAGGAATATAAGAGAATCAAAGAACTGAATATTGGCAAGCTATCGGATATCATGTACATCAACATCTCATCGCCTTATTATCATTTTATCGTCGATGACCCTGATGGAAACACCATCGAGATCACTGGGAGCTATACTGAGCAATAGGTAGTTAATAATATTTTTGTGAGTTAAGTTCTATGCTACGATACCTATTCTTTAAGCCTTGTATCAACTTTGTAATAAGTTTGTTCTATGATTGGGTTAGGAGGTAGTTATGATACTAAAAACCAAGCAGTTGAAAAAGCATTATTCTCAATCGGAACATGTTGTCAGAGCACTTGATGGTGTTGATATTTCTATTAAAAAAGGTGAGTTTGTAGCAGTTGTCGGTAAGTCGGGCAGTGGTAAGAGTACACTCCTACATATGTTAGGCGGACTTGATAAGCAGACGGAGGGTGAGGTCATTATCGACAACACCTCGATCAAGGATATGAAACCGGATGAACTGACGGTTTACAGAAGACGCAATATCGGTTTTGTGTTTCAGAGCTACAATCTGATTCCGACGCTTAATGTTTATGAAAACGTGACACTCCCGCTTGCACTTGACGGTGTGAAGGTGGATGAGGCTCATATTGAAACTATTTTTGAGATGCTTGGCATTTCGGACAAGATCTACAGCTTGCCATCCCATTTGTCGGGTGGTCAACAGCAGCGTGTCGCGATTGCCAGGGCTCTGGCGACTAAGCCTTTGATTCTTTTAGCAGATGAGCCGACAGGCAACCTTGACAGCCACACAAGTCAGGAAGTGATGGGACTCCTTAAGCTGTCGAGTGAGAAGTTCAATCAAACGGTGGTCCTTATCACCCACAACTTAGAAATCGCTCAGATGGCGGACCGCGTTGTCCACATCGAAGATGGGAAGGTTGTCTGATGATTAAAAACAATAATTCCTCAATCATCAACAAGATGATCATCAATAGCCTGATCAACCATAAGGCGAGGTCTGTGATGACCATGCTTTCGGTCATCCTGACCTGTGTGCTGTTGACCAGTGCGTTCACAATTACTGCGAGTTTGATCGATTCAAGTGAAAAATCAATGGCGCTTCAAGTAGGATCAAGCGCTCATGGTGGATTCAAGCGGTTAACGGAGCAGCAGGTAGATTTGCTTAAGGACCATCACCTTGTTAAAGCCTATGGTGTTTCGACCATCTTGGGTATAGTGGAGGATGAGCGCTTAATCAAGCGGTCGATTGAAGTCAGAACGATGGATGAAAACTATAGGAGACAAGCCTTTGTTAGTGTGGATGGGGATCTGCCTGTAGCAAAGGATGAAATCATTCTTGATACGATCACTTTGGATTTATTGGATTTGCCTCATGAACCTGGTCAAAACGTCACACTCCAATTGCAGATTGGCGATGAAGTCAATTCGTATGATTTGAAGCTTATCGGGGTATATGAAGGGAACATCTATAGCCACACCAGCTTTTTGATCATGTCCGAGGCATTTAAGGCAAGTGTCGTCACGGATGGAATCGGACCAAACATGCTGGGTGCCAATGATTTAGGTATTGAGTTCGCAAATAAGTTCAATACATCAAATAAGTTTGAGAAGATGATCAGCGACAAGGGGATGAACCCTGATGAAATAAAGTATGGTACGAACTGGGCATATGTTGGCGATATCAGTCATATTCAAATAAAGGATTTAATCTCCTATGGCTTATTGATAGGCATGTTGATGATGAGCGGCTATCTTATTATCTATAACATTTACCTGATTGCCGTACAAAAGGATATCAATTACTACGGCTTGCTGAAAACAGTAGGTACCACTCAGAAGCAAATTAAAAAAATAGTATTTGGACAAGCGATGTATCTGTTGATACTCAGCCTACCTGTAGGTCTTGCCATCGGCTACTTTTTTGGTGTGAAATTCACACCTCTTGTCCTTGAAACTTTGAATCTTCAGACCATAAAAATCTCCTTCAATGGCTTGATTTTTCTTGTGTCGGGCGTTTTAACCACACTTACGGTACTGCTCAGCTGTGCCATTCCCGCTAAAGTCGCATCGGGAGTTTCGCCGATTGAGGCTGTCAAATCAGTCGAGGTAAACTATAAGTATGTGAAGCAAAGCAAACGGAGAAAACAAGGCAATAGAATCCATCAGATGGCATGGCAGAATCTTTTTAGGGTCAAAAGAAAAGCGATTATGGTGGTCATGTCTTTAAGCTTAAGTCTTCTAGTGCTGAATGGCGCACTCATGCTAGTGGCCAGTGTGGACCCCAAGGAGCATTTAGACCGCATTATCGGTTCGGATTACCTTATTGGTAATGCCCAGTATTTTACTTACAATAATGATGGAAGAACACTTTCTGATTCGTTACTAGATGATATTGATGAACTGGGAGTCGTAACGCATGCCTTTTCAGTAGAGGAGCATATCGTCAGACTTGCGGACCAAACACTTGATATAGAAGTCTACCATGCGGATACGTTTGTTCTAGAAAAATTGACTGATTATGTGATAAAAGGAGAAATCGGAACCTCGCTTGAACCTGATCAGATTGTAATAGACAGCTTGTTTTTTGATGATGAAGGTAGGAAAGAGGTGCCGGTTAAGTTGGGTGATAGCCTTCAAATAGAAGGAAAAGAATACGAAATCGTTGCAGTGGTAGACGAACTGCCCTTATACCTGTACGATCAAAGTTATACCTCGGGCACGCTACAAGGGTTTATCCATTCGGACGATACTGTACCTGCGATGACTGTCATGGTAGAAGGGGATATGGAATCTTCCAAAGAGGCACTTTTAAAAATGTACCCGTATATCGTGATAAAATCAAGGTTTGACTACATTGAAGAAATCAAGGGATTCCTTACGATGATAAGAATGGTCGGCTACAGCTTAAGCGGCATTTTGGCACTGATTGGAATCATGAATTTCATCAATATGACAAGTACGGGCATACTGGTTAGAAAACGCGAGTTCGCTGTGATGCAGTCCGTAGGCATGACCAGCAGTCAGCTAAAAGGTATGCTGTACTTTGAAGGGCTTTATGTGCTGCTACTTGCTGTGGGTGTGACAACCGTCCTATCGATACCGCTAGGCATGATGGTGGTCGGCAAGGTCATGTTCAGGCAGGGGCTGCCTCTTGTCGGTTTATGCGTCATCTATTATGTGATTGTCGCATCTGTACCTAGATTCAGCTTTAAAGTGTTTAACAGTGACAGTCTCATGCAAAGACTTAACGTTGTAGAATAGGAGTTCTTATGGCTAAAATCTTAATTGTTGAAGATGATTTGGATATAAACGACGGCCTGACCTATGCCCTTTCGAAAGAAGGGCATTTTGTCGTTCAGAGTTTTGGAAAAGAGGTCATCAACGACTTCAACTACGATCTTGCGATACTCGATGTCAATCTGCCTGGAACAGACGGATTCACACTTTCAAAATGTTTCAAGTGCCCGATTCTGTTCTTAACGGCAAAGAACTTGGAAGAGGACATGTTAAATGGATTTAGTCTAGGATGTGAGGATTATATCACCAAACCCTTCTCACTGCCTGTATTAAAGGAGAGGGTGAATGTGATCATAAGGAGAAACACCCGGACGAGCACTTATGCGATTAAAGGACTAAGCTATGATAAGGATAGGTGTCAACTTGAAATTGACAGTGCACCTGTAAAACTTACAAAGCGGGAGCACCAGATCTTAAGCTATCTGATTGCGGCGCGTGGCAAGGTTGTAACCAAAGGCATGCTGCTGGAAGGCATATGGGATGTGGACGGAGAGTTTGTCAATGAGGGGACGGTGAGTGTGACGGTCAACCGACTTCGTAAGAAGATGGACCCTGACGGTAGATGGATTCAAACGATCTTTGGCATCGGATATAAATGGAGCGAATCAAATGAAAATTATTGACGTTTGCATCGCCTTAACGGTTTTTATTGTTCTCGTGATTTTGTTTTTACTCGCAACGCCGCTGAAGTACCCTTTAAGTGTCCTTATTGTGGCGCTTTTGCTACTACAGGGCTATAAGACACATTGGATCAAGGGAGCGCTTCAGAGCGAGATGGTATCCTTGAGTGATCAAGTGCAAAGCCTGATCGATGGCAAGGAAATCGAATCGGGTGCGGTGGCATCAGATGACCTAGTGTCGAAGCTGCAACATCAAATGCTGAAGTTCAGTGACCAAATAAGGGTCATGCAGCGTAAGGAAACGGACGAAAGAACACGTCTACAGGCGCTTATCGGAGACATATCCCACCAGCTTAAAACGCCACTGACCAATATGAAGATGTATCAGAGTCTTTTTTTAGAAACGAATGAAGATGCGTTTTTAGAAAAAATCATCAGGCAGACTGAAAAACTGGAGTGGCTTGTCGAATCCCTGATGAAGCTTTCTAGAATCGAGTCGGGATGTATCGATGTGACTGTGAAAAATGAGAACATCAACCTGACTCTCTTAGACGTGATTAGTCAGGTTCACCTAAAAGCGAGTAACAAGGACATCATGATTGATTATAAGCCTGAGGATATCCTGATAAGACATGATAAGAAATGGAGTACGGAAGCGATTTTTAATGTGGTGGACAATGCTGTGAAATACAGTCAACGCCAGACTAAAATTTGCTTGAAAGTGACGGAAAACGAAATGTTTCACACCGTACTTGTAAAAGACGAAGGCATAGGTGTCTCATCAGAAGAGGTCAACCATGTATTCAAGCGATTCTACCGGTCAGATACTGCAGATGATCAGGAGGGAATCGGACTTGGACTGTATCTTGCGCAAGAAATCATGCGAAAGCAGGGGGGATACATCTATTGCAAGCCTTGCAGGATAGGCAGTGAGTTTCATTTGAACTTTAGGAAGTAATGACTTTGCTTTCATGAAGGCGTAATGTAAAATTAGTCTTGTAGACTAAAGGACAAGGGGGATATTATGAATAAGAAATTTTTAGAAACACTGATCAAATGCCCGTCGCCATCTGGGGACGAGGTGGCTATACAGAAGCTTTGGATGAATGAACTTAAACCTTATGCCCATAAAATGGAGACAGACTTCTCAGGAAACGCGATCGCTATTTTGAATCCGGAGGCGGCCTTCAAGGTCTTATTGGCAGGGCACTGTGATGAGATTGCGTTTATGGTTCAATACATCGACGATAAGGGCTTTGTCTATGTCAACCGTGCAGGTGGCATCAACCCGAAACTTGCCCTAGGCAGCCGTGTTAGGATCTATGGAAAAGAAGTCGTTAAGGGTGTGGTTTCTGTCAATGCTGAGCATAAAGGAGGCGAAAAGGGAGAGATCAAAGTCGAGGATCTGACGATCGATTGTGGAGCGTCTTCAAAAGACGCTATCAAAGAACTTGTAAGTGTAGGCGACTATGTCATTTACGATATGGATTATGACTATCTGCTGAATAATACGATGTCTGCCCGTGCCCTAGACAACCGGTCTGGTGCCTTTATCGTTGGCGAAGTGATCAAAGCGCTTTCGAAAGAAGATTTGAACGTGGGAGTGTACGGTGTAAGTACCGTCAATGAAGAAACCACAGCAGGTGGTGCACATTTTGCTACTGCACAGATTCAACCCGATATGGCGATTGCTTGTGATGTGACCTTTGCAACAGATGGACCAGGTGCCAACCTTAAAAAGGATGGCGATGTCAAACTTGGCGGCGGTCCTGTTATTTCATATGGGTCACAAATCAATTTTAAGATCAACGACATGATCAAGGCGACTGCGAAAAAATATGAACACAAACTGCAATTTGAATTGACGCCAAATCGCACAGGAACCGATGCGGACAGAATGCGTTTTACCGGCAAGGGTGTACCTGTTGCCCTTATCTCTCTACCCCTGCGCTATATGCACTCCCCTAGCGAAGTGGTCAGCTTAGACGATATTCAAGAAGAGATCAATTTACTTGTAAACATGATCAAAGACATGACTGGTAAAGAAAATCTGAAGCCGCTTGAGTAATCGACCATTCTCTATTGTGGTTGTTTTATCTTTTTAAATTGAGGGTTGACAGATGATAAGATAGCCTTTAGAATGTATCTAAGTTAGTTGATAGTAATTTTCGTTAGACAATTGAATAGATCACTTATCAAGAGTGGTGGAGGGACAGGCCCGATGAAACCCAGCAACCTAATTTCGATTAAGGTGCTAAATCCTGCGGAGAATCCGAGAGATGAGATTATTTTATAAGCTACTCTTTGGAGTAGCTTTTTTAATATCAAAATGGTTGATCATTAAAAATAAACGCTCATAAGCGTTCTTTTTATACTGGTCTAGTGTTAATATATCACATATATGTCAATAGGAGGCATCATGATTACCGTAAACAGGGTTTCAAAAGAGTATAGAACGATCCATCAGAAGGTGCAGGCTGTAAAGGATGTCACACTGACGATTGAAAAGGGTGAAATATTCGGCATTATCGGACTAAGTGGAGCAGGCAAGTCGACGCTTATAAGATTGATCAACGGTCTTGAAGGTTCGGATTCGGGATCGATTGGTGTAGATGATGTCATCATCAATGAATTAACAGAATCGCAGCTGAATGGCAAGCGTAAAGAGATCGGGATGATCTTTCAGCACTTTAACCTTTTGTCTTCAAGAGATGTTCTGGAGAATGTGATGTTTCCCCTTGAAATCGACGGAATGAAAAGGGATGCTGCAAAGCGAAAAGCAATTGAACTATTAGAAAGAGTCGGACTTGGCGATAAGGTTCAGGCTCGCATCAGTCAGTTAAGTGGTGGGCAAAAGCAAAGGGTGGCGATTGCCCGGGCACTTGTCAATCAACCCAAAGTTCTGCTTTGCGATGAGGCGACCAGCGCGCTCGACCCTAAAACAACACTTGAGATCTTAGCGCTGCTTAAAGAGCTGAGAGATCAGTTTGGACTGACAATCATGCTGATCACACATCAGATGGAAGTGATTGAATCGATATGTGATAAGGTCGCATTTATGGAAAACGGATCTATCAACCATATTGAGTCCTTAAATAAGGGCACTAAAGAAAATGAGCGCTTGAAGATCATTACAGATGATTTCTTCAAAATCAAGGCGAGTTAGGAGTTAGTTATGTTTTTAGATTTAATCGAACCTACACTGCAAACCCTCTATATGGTGGTTGTGTCATCGGTATTTGCGTCTCTGCTTGGTTTTCCGATTGGAATTTTACTGGCAGTCAGCGGCGAGGACGGTCTGATGCCAAATAGGGTGATCCAGTCAATATTGGGGAGTGTGGTCAATATGACACGTTCAATCCCTTTTATTATATTAATGATTTTACTTTTCCCGCTTACCAGAATGATGGTGGGAAAGACAATAGGTACTACTGCTACGATCGTACCGCTTGCAATTGGAGCGGCCCCATTTGTAGGAAGAGTTATCGAAAGTGCATTGAAGGAGGTTGATAAAGGAGTTATTGAAGCGGTACGGGCGATGGGGGCATCTAAATCACAGATTATTGTGAAGGTGATGTTACCAGAAGCGTTGCCTGCGATCGTATCCGGCTTGACACTTACCATTGTCGGTCAGATCGGTTATTCCGCAATGGCTGGTGCCATTGGTGGAGGAGGACTTGGCGATCTGGCGATACGATATGGATTACATAGGTATGAAATGAATGTACTTATCAGTGCCGTTATCGTAATTGTAGTACTTGTTCAGGTCGTTCAGTTTAGTGGTAACACGTTAGCAAACAATATTATAAAACATCGATGAGTGTAAGAACTTTAGGGAAGACGGAGGATTTTATGAAAACATTAAAACTTGTAGTTACATTAGGATTGGTACTAGCTTTACTTGTAGGGTGCCAAGGTACATCTAGCGAGAAAATCATCTTAAAAGTAGGCGCATCACCAGTACCTCATGCGGAGCTACTTGAACTTGTGAAGGAAGATCTGGCAACTGAAGGAATTGAACTGGATATTATCGAGTTTACGGATTATGTTCAGCCAAACTTAGCGCTTGCGCAGGGGGATTTGGATGCGAACTTCTTCCAGCATGTGCCTTATCAAAATAATTTTGCAGCAGAGCATGGTCTTGAACTTGCTGCGATCGCTTCTGTTCATGTCGAGCCGCTTGGTCTCTATTCTGATAAAGTGAAATCTATCGCTGAGTTAAAAGAGGGCAGCACGATCGCCATCCCTGCGGATGCTGTGAACGGCGGAAGAGCACTGATCCTTTTAGAACAGTCAGGTCTCATTAAGTTAGCGGATTCCACTAATCTTGAAGCGACAGAAAAAGACATTGTCGAGAATCAGCATCAGTTTAACTTTGTCGCCGTTGAAGCTGCTCAGTTGCCAAGAGTGCTTCAGGATGTGGATGCCGCGATCATCAATGGGAACTATGCCTTAGAAGCTGGTTTTGTACCGACAAGTGATGCGATCCTGCTAGAAGGCAGCGAGTCGCCGTATGCGAATGTCATCACGGTTAGAGCCGGTGAAGAAAACAATGAAACCTATGTGAAGCTTGTCAAAGCCTTGCAATCGGATAAGGTTGTCGAGTTTATCAATGAAAACTATGGTGGTGGAGTAGTCCCTGCATTCAATTAGTCATGTGCCGGTCGATAAGAACCTGCATCCGCTTGAATTACAGCTAACTAAAAGAGGCGCATTCAAATTGAATGCGCCTCTTTTACTTGAGAGTGTTTGTTAAGATGGTATTACTAAAGATTTTTCAATCATGTTATCAAAGATGGTAGTACAGAAGCCATCTTTGCATAATTCGTCATAGCATACGACAAGTACTTCTTTATTCTTGATAGCGACAGCAGCAGGGAACTTTTCTACACCAAATCGATCGGCAAGTCCTTTTGACTTGTAAACGTCGATTCTGGTGACAGCTACTTCGTTTTTGCGTGTTGTTTCGTACTGCTCGATGGTAGTCAAAAAGTCACGTGATGGCGCATCGATTGCATTGTAGAGGTAAATTAGACCAGCTTTGTCTGCTGTGGCTTCGATGATTTGCTCAAAGGCTTCCGTTTCGGCGATGTATTTTTCTGCGGCATAACCTGCAATTGCTCCATCACCAACAGCTGTAGCTACTTGCTTAAGCCATTTGTCTCTAACATCACCACAGGCGAATACACCAGGAATAGAGGTCTCCATCTTGTCGTTTGTGACAATGTACCCTTGTGGAGTAAGCTGGATCATATTTTTGAACAACTCCGTGTTTGGTATGTAACCGATAAATTCAAAGCAGTTGTCACAGGTAATCGGTAAGCGCTCACCTGTTTTCACATTTTTAAGGATGACCCTTTCCAAATGGCCTTCACCTTCAAATGCGTCGACAACCGTGTTCCAAACGAACTCCATTTTAGGATTTGCCAGTGCCTGGGCTTTGGCGATCTCATTACAGTCCATTTTACCTTCGTCGTGCATGACAGATACAGTAACTTTATTTGCAAACTTAGTCAGAAACATTCCTTCTTCAATGGCAGCATCGCCGCTACCGATGACTACGACGTGTTTATCCGTATTGGATGCGGCGTCGCAAGTCGCGCAGAATGAAATACCCTTATCGAACAGATAGTTTTCTTCGTTGAGCGCACCAGTAACGCGAGGTCTGCCACCCGTTGCAAGAATCACTGTTTTTGCGATGTATTTGTTTCTGAAGGTTTCAACAATCTTTTCATCGCCTTCAAGGTCGACGTGTTTGACATCTGTGAGCTTGAATTCCACTCCCATGTCTTTTGCCTGTTGTTTCATTTGGTCTGTAATATGCTCGCCCTTAGGTTCGCCAGGAAAACCGGGGTAGTTTGCGATTTCATTTGTATAGGTTGCAAGACCACCCACTAAAGCTTTTTCTATAAGAATTGTCTTTAACTTCGCTCTACCTGCATAAATACCTGCAGTCAGACCGGCGGCGCCGCCACCGATGATGACAACATCATAATGTTCTATTTTTTTTTCTCTACTCATATTTTCCCCATTCCAGTAATCAGTTTATGGTTACATAAAGAACTTTACTAATAATTTGCTACCAACAACAGCACCAAAGAACATACCGATAGCAAAAACCCAGCCAGACAATGAAAGTGATGCGATTCCACTGTAAAGTGCGCCGATGTTGCAACCAAATGCAATTCGTGCACCATAGCCCATCAGGGTTCCACCGACAATTGCAGCGATTACCTGCTTCATGGATTTAATTTTTTTGATTTTGAACTGTGAAGCCATAAGGGTGGCAAACAGCGCACCTACGATAATACCAAGATTTCTCATGGTGCCGGCATGGTTTAAAAAACCCGCCTCAAGTGTCTTTTGCGCACCTGCACTGGAGAAGTAGTACCACTTATCCACCGAGCCGCCAACTGCTTCGAAAATCCAAGCGCCCCAATTTGCAAAGACACCGGAAACACCCCATGGATTACCTGTCGCTGCGAGCGTTACTATTTGAAAAATGGATAGCAACACGGCACCGGCAACATAGGTAAGCGGTTCACGAAACCACTGCTTATAGATAGGTTCATCTTTTAGATTATTAAAAAGGGCTTTGAACATTTTATTTTACCTTCTCGATGATAACTTCCCATTCTCCATCGTCAACTTCTTCTACTTCAACATTATGACCGTCGCCACGTGCCCAATCCGGGATGTTTTTCATTGCGCAGCTGTGGTCGATTTGAACGATTAGGATATCGCCAATCTCCATATCCTTAATTTGATTTTGTGCCTTTACTAATGGTACTGGACACGCTTCGCCAAAACATTCTAATACTACTTCCTTCATTGTTTGTTCCTCCTTGATTTTCAGTTGATTGTGAACGCTTTTTCTCGTATTTGACTGCCGCAACATAAAGTAGCGCTAGAACAGTCAGTTGAACGACTACTGCTCCCAGCCAGCCGAATACGTCTGGAAGGAATACAGCTTTTCCTTTTGAAATAAAGTTAAACTTCCAAAACTCGAAGTTATTCGCACCCCATAGTGATCCTACTATAAAGAAGATGAGTGAGATAACGTTCATTGCAAATCCTTCACCGACGCGCATTAGCGTACCTGAAGCGCAACCTCCGGCGATAACCATACCGATTCCAAACATGAAAGCACCTGCAAGGGTGGCAAAGCTGATTGGAACGACATAACTCATACCCGGTATCGGTAAACCTTGTGAAAAGTATCCGTATTTGATTGCAGTAAAACCTATCGTTGTTAGGATTAAGGCGACAATGACGGCTCTTGTCAAGGCTGTTCCCCCGGTTAAGTAGGGATCTCTCATAGAAGCTGTAAAGCAAAATCTTGCTCGTTGTAAAATAAAACCGAATGCAATGCCGGTAATCCAGAAGAAGACCATCATTGCCGATTTTGTCGCAAGTCCGACAGCAACTGCAATCATAAGTACCGCTAAGAGAAAACCAAAGGGTATTTGATTGGGCTTGGGCTTACGTGGTGCGCGAGAGCTTGAGCGTCTAATTGAGCTAGTTCCCGTTGATTCGGACATAATCCACCTCGTTTGCTTGAATGATTTGATACACAATTAACAATTTCCAAAGCTATTGTATCATGACAACGCTAAGTTGACGCATTCATAAACTTGAAGCAACATAAGAAATACTTATAGGCATTGATGTTTTTAATAGTATATAATCTAGAGGAAGCATTGAAAAACAGTACTTATGATTTTTTTAACAAAGTTAACATATAAGCATTTCTAATGCTATATTAGATAAATCGAAAAATACTGAAGAAGGTAGGGGTGAAACCATGAACATTGAATCGTTAAAACTATTTCAGCAGGTAGTGGAGGCAAAAAGTATCTCGAAAGTTGCTCAACATGCGCATATATCACAATCGGCTTTGAGTCAAATGATAGGTAGGATAGAAGACGAGCTTGGTCATAGACTGCTGATTCGATCAAACAGCGGTGTGGTTCCAACAGAAATGGGTGAGGTCGTTTTAAAGTATTCTGAAAACATCAGTTTGAACTATCAGAAGATGCTTGAGGAAATGGTTCGACTTGAAAAAAAACTGGATACCGTTAGGATCAATGCCTCGTGGAGTCTTGTCAATTATTCGCTGCCCTGTACCCTATACCGTGTAAAAAAGAAGTTTAGCACCCATAAATATGAATTGATTTCGAGTAGTAACGATAAGACAATCAGAGACATCACCAATGATATCTGCGACATCGGATTTGTGAGTTGTGAGATTAACGATAAAAAGCTAAATGTCCACAGGATAGGACTTGAGAAGGTGGTTCTCGTAGCTTCTTATAATAGTGAGATTCCAGAAAGCATCGCTCTTGAAGACCTTAAGAAATATGAGTTTGTCACACTAAGAAATATTGATAGCATCAATTCCTGCTTGAACAGGGAACTGATACAAGCGGGACTCGCCTTTGACGATTTAAAGATCATCTTTGACGTCGATTCGATTTCTGCTGTCAAAGCATCGATAGAAAATAATTATGGCGTTTCGTTTTTGCCTTATACGGCGGTAAAACGTGAATTGTATGAAAAAAGATATCGCATTGTGGAAGTAGATGGCTTGAATATGGATTACTCGATCTACATGGTGAGTAAGCTGCTGAATAAGGTAAGTGCCTCGGTGAAGGAATCTGTAGAGGCATTTATTGAAATAGGAAAAGAGGGCTTTTGCTAGTTTTATCTTACGATTAGAATCTCCCAGACGCCTAACATCGGCTCATCAATCTGACAAGTGGCGCTAGTGGTGTCTAGAAACTCTTCTACTGCCTCGACCACACAAATATGGTCGGTCTTTGCAAGCAGCTGATCACCTACAGCCATGGTGGCAAAGTGTTTTTTTATCTTCAGTAATGGAATTGGACAAATTTCACCGAAACAATCGATTATAATCATGAGAACTCCTTAAATTTGTAATTATGTAGTACAAGTATAACAAAAGATAAGCCATTAAGAAAGGAACATACTGTGTTTCATAAAATATCCTATGGACAAAATGAACTGGATAATCTGAGAAAAACCCTTGAGTCGGGCCATATAGGGTCTAGGGGAAGAAACACCATAGAGGTCGAAGTAAAACTTAGTAAGCTGCTTGATCATAAGAAGGTGTTGATGACGACATCCTGCACGGCGGCCCTTGAAATGGCTGTGAGACTTGCAAAAATAACTGTTGGTGATGAGGTGATCGTGCCGACGTATACCTTTCCAAGCACCGCCAATGCAGTACTCATAAACGGCGCTACACCTGTACTCGCTCCAGTAGACCTAAGTTCTTTATGTATCACTTTGGACACCATAAAACAAGTGAGAACTTCGCGTACAAAAGCGGTGATGGTCGTTCATTACGGGGGAATGAGTGAGGATATTGAGGCAATCAGCGAGTACTGTAAAAATGAAAACCTAGTGCTCATCGAAGATGCCGCCCAGGCGCTTGGATCGTCGTATCATGGAAAACCGCTCGGAACCTTTGGTGATTTCGGGTGTTTCAGTTTTCATCAGACTAAAAATGAAACCTCAGGCGAAGGTGGGGCGCTAACAATCAATCACGGGGACGAGGACCTGATAAAATCAGCGGAAATCATACTTGAAAAAGGAACGAACCGTATTGCCTTCAGTCGCGGCGAATATGATATGTATGAGTGGAAATCCATCGGTTCGAGTTACTCGCCATCGGATCTCTTGATGGCTTTTTTAAGCGCTCAACTGGATGAGTTTATTGATAAGTTACATAAGAGAAAGATGCAGATAAAAAAATATATTGAAGTCTTTGAAGCTTTAAAGGTAGATGGACTCAGTTACTTCATAGGCTATCAGGACGAGTACCTGAGTGAGACTTCAAGCATGATGACCCGATCGAACGCGCATCTGTTTTACCTTAGATTCGACACGACCCATGATGCAGATCGCTTTTACAAAGCTATGTTGGAAGATGAGGTAGAGGTAAGAAAACATTTCGTCCCCTTGCACCAATCGGCAATGGGCTGTCAGTTCAAGAGTGCCCAATGTGATTTATCGTCAAATGACCAACTCTTTGACCGCATTATCAGACTCCCACTGTATAGCGATAGGAGTGAATTGGAGCAGCTTCATGATCTATCTGTCTTAAAAAACTATTTTACTGGGCTCAAGTCATGTACTGCTGAGGAAATCATATGAAGTTATCGATCATCATTCCAATGTACAATTCAACCAATCACATCGACCTTCTACTTAAAACAGTAGAAGATGCTACTTGTCAAAATGAAATGTTCAGTGACATCGAAGTCATCCTTGTCAACGACGGAAGCACCGATGATACAGTTCTTGCTATCCAAGGTTGGCAAAGTAACAAGTCTTGGATTATCCTTTTAAATACAAAGGGGAATATCGGCCAGCAAGCGGCAACTTATGAAGGAATGAAACAAGCGAGTGGAGATGTAATCGCAACGATTGATGATGATCTTAAGCACTCCCCATACGATATAGTTAAGCTTGCAAAAGGTTTGAATGAGGGAGCCCAGTTGATCTTTGGCGTCAATGAAAGCTGCGACGTAAGTAAAGGCAGAAAGTGGTGTTCTGATAAGATCAGTCATATCATAGGGAGCTTTTATCCGATACTGAAAGGAAAACGAGTCTCCAGTTTCCGGTGCTTCACAAAGGAGCTTAATAAAAAGGCGATAAGGTCTAAACAGCCCTTCATCTATGTCTCATGTGAGCTCTTGAACCATGCGGGGCAAGTAGGCAACAGGACTGTATCGGTTTATAAAAAAGGGACGCATGCATCAAGGTATACGCTGAAGAAGTTAGTAGAAACAACGATGAAACTCATCATCTACTATCATCCCATAAGAAGAGGTATGTTGAAATGAACGTGATGATTTTGGGCGGAGGGGCAAATCAGCTCTCTGCCATAAAAATGCTTAAAGAACTCGGTCATCGAGTGATTGTAAGCGATTATACGAATGACTCCCCCGGTAAAGAGGTGGCAGACCACTCAGTTTTCGCCGATACCTTCAGCTATGAGGAAAGCCTTGAGGCAGCACTTGAAAGCGGCGCTGAAGCGGTGCTTGTGACAGCGACTGATCAACCTGTACTTACAGCTGCAAAAATGTGTGAGAAGTTAAGCTTTCCTTTTCAAGTAAGTGGAGAAACGGCCCATCAGGTCACCAATAAGAAAGCGATGAAGCATCGACTAAACCATGCAAAGATTCCGACTCTAAAGTGCATCTATCTAGATGAGGATACCACACTTGCAGTATTTCAGTCGTTTCACTATCCGGCTGTTTTAAAGCCAGCGGATTCCCAGGGGCAGAGGGGGATTTTCAAGGTGGACAGCGCTGAAGAGGCTTTTTTAAAATTCAAGGAATCCCTAACCTATTCAAGAACAGGAGAAGTACTTTTAGAAGAGTACTATGAAAATCAGGAAGTCACTGTCAGTGGATGGGTAGCGTACTCAGAGGCAACTGTGCTCACAATTACCGACAGGGTGACATTTGACGATACTGATAAGTTAGGGATCTGCATCTCTCATGAGCATCCGACGGTGCACCTGCAAAAGTGGGGCAGAGAGTTGGAGAGTCTGTCAAAAGCCATAGTGGAAGCCTTCGAAATTCAACAAGGTCCTTTCTATTTTCAGTTTCTAATAGGAAGCCGAGGCATTGTCGTCAATGAAATCGCATGTAGAATCGGTGGAGCCCACGAAGATCAGTTTATCAAGGAACTAACAGGTTTTGATATCTTAAAGGCTCAAATCGACTTGATAACTGGTGAACACATGGATACAGAATTGCTCGCCGATTACGATTTTTATGAAAACACATCCCAATTAACGGTACAATTATTTTTCGCAAGTCCAGGTAAAGTGCAAAGGATCACTCCCCGTAAAGACATCCTGCAGCTTGAAGGGGTACTTGATTTCAAGTGTCACTATAAGGTAGGGGACCAGATACCTGACATAAGGAACGCATCCGCCAGAGCAGGGTATCTCATTTTGAAAGCGCCTACCGAGCAAAAATTGATTGAAAGAATTGAAGCCTTTAACAGGCAATTTGAAATACGTGGCATTGATAATGAAAATCTATACAGGCATGGAAAGAGAGGAAATAGAAAGTGAAGAAAATCGGACTGGTGATGCTGTTATGTTTAAGTATTTTGTTCACGGGGTGTTCTACTGAAAAGAAGGACACGACCACTGTGAAAGTCGCGGTGCAATATGGTCTAGCCTATGCGCCACTCGCGATTTGTCAGGAGTTGCAGCTGATTGAAAAAGAGAATCCGTCGATTAGTGTCGAATGGATTCAGCTTAACAACACGGCGGCAATCAGAGAAGCCATGCTTTCAGGCGATTTGGACATCGGGTTTTTGGGTATTCCTCCTTTTCTTATCGGTTATGAGAACGGTATGCCATGGAAACTTTTCACAGGATTAAGCGAGTCTCCTCTAGGCCTGATGACAAATCAGATGCAGGTGGAGTCGTTGACAGACTTAAATGGTGAGGCTAAAATCGCCCTGCCTCAGCCTGGCAGCATTCAGCATATCCTGCTGATGATGGCTGCAAAAAAGCAACTTGGCGATTCGACATTCTATGACGAGTCACTGCTGTCTGTAAAGCATCCAGATGGCATGGAATTACTGTTAAACAGCAATGAAATCGATGCGCATTTCACATCGCCTCCTTACCTATTTGAAGAAAAAAAGCTTGGAATGAACGAAGTACTTTCGGGTGAAGAAGCTTTTGGTGGCGAATTCACCTTTATCGTAGGAGCCGTTTATCCTTCTGAGAAGATGAACGACGCTGTAATAAGCGATATCAATCAGGCAATCATCAAGGCGCAAGCCTTCATCAAGGAGAATCCTGATCAAAGTGCCGCCTTGCTTGGCAAAGCCTTCAACCTTGACGAAAGCGTCATACATGAATACCTTTACGATATGGGTCTGGTGTATGATCAGACGATTAAGGGACTTGATTACTTTGTCGAATTCATGAAAGAAGAGCAGTTTTTGAAAGGCACTTATACCAAAGATGAATTGGTATGGAATCCAGAAGATGAACAGTAATAAAGGGAATCTATATGTAGTTGCTGGCCTACTAGTCCTTCTTGAAGTGGCAGTGAGACTCGGAGTCATCTCAAAGCTGTACTTTCCTGCTCCAACTTCGATTTTAACTAGCCTAATTGAGGACCTTGTCAGCGGACAATTGATTGGTCATGTGGTCACAAGCCTGGTGCTCCTCATCATAGGTTTGTTTCTCTCGTGCGTTTTGAGTATCATACTTGCGATGCTCAGTGAAAAATCAAAGCGGTTTCAAGAAGTGTGCGTTGGGTTAAGTTCAATCGCAAGTCCTATACCTGGGGCGGCGATACTTCCCTTATTTATTATCTGGTTTGGAATTGGAACGAGCGCTTCACTCGCTGTGATCATGCACGCCGTAGTTTGGCCATATTATAAGACGCTTCACATTGCGATGAAAAGCCAGCCCCCGATTTACAAGCAAGTTGCGCAAGCCTATGGCATAAAGGGATTAAGAAAATTTTTACTCGTTGACGCATATGCTATTCTGGCTTCCGCGCTAGATGGTTTTAGAGCCGCTTGGGCTAGAGCTTGGAGAGCGCTAATTACAACAGAAATGATATTTGGTGCGATAGGAAACAGTGGTGGCATAGGCTGGTATATTTTTAAAAGTCGAGTATTCATGGATACGTCAAGGCTCTATGCGGGACTTTTGATTGTAGTCCTGATTGGATATTTAACAGAGACTTATCTGTTTGATCTTATTGAGTCAAAAACGCTGGTCAAATGGGGAATGATGGAGGCAAGTGATGATCGAGCTTAAGAACTGCGACATCGGTTATGATAGCGTTCTGCTTAAAGGAGTATCACTTACAATTGAGCCGGGCAAATGTTATGGCATTGTAGGTAAATCCGGAGTGGGAAAATCAACTTTGCTCAATTTTATAAGCGGGATTGAGGCTTCAAACGCTAGAATCAACTTGTTTAATGGATCGATAACCAGCGTGTCTGACATACGTGCCGCGGTAGTTTTTCAAAACGGCGATCAGTTGTTTCCCTGGCAGACGGTCCTTAAGAATATCATGCTCAGTCATTATAAGGATACAAAGAAAGAACCCAAATTTCAGGCTGTCGAAAAGGCCAAAAAACTACTCGATGAAGTTGAACTTACAGGTTATGGAGATAGATTTCCCCATGAATTGTCAGGCGGAATGAAACAAAGAGCAGCCATGGCCAGAGCGCTTTACTCGAGTCCCGATATTCTAATCCTTGATGAACCGCTTAGCAGTCTAGATGAAGAAACGAGAAGCAGGTTGCGAAGACTGATCAAAAAGGTGATTGAAAAACACCGGTGTACGGTAATTATGGTGACCCATCAGTTTGAAGATGCGGTCTACCTAACCGATACGATCCTTGCAGTAAAGGAAGATGGTCATATAAAAGAACTGAAACTCGACAATAAAGAGGATAGCTGCGTTTCGATTAATAAGATAAGAGACCACCTATATGAAAAAGCAGATACTACTTGATGAGTATCTGCTTTTTATTGTAAATAGTAATCATCCATGGATAGCCATCGGCATAATCAACAATTCTCATGCCGTATAATGGACTCTCAAAGCGATAGGCTGGTGTGAACTGCTCTTGGAGTATCTCTTTTAAATCGTTGTAATAGGGCATTGGTCCGTATAGTATAGACCATTTGTCCGAATTTCTTGCAATGTAATCCATTTCTTCAGACCATATGATGGTGGTTATCTCATTCGATTCAAGGTAATCAGAAACACTTAATGAAGCACTGTCCAAATAAGCTAAGTTGCGTATATCATAAAAGACGTGTCCACCAAAGGCTAAACCTGCATTCAAGTTGCCTAAGATAACGGCATCCTCATCAAGCTGTGATGCGATTGCTGCTGTAAAGTCGGAATAATTCTCAAGAGGGGCTTCAGTTATTATGGAAAAAGTGTGATAACAGGTAAAGAGTACCATCAACGACAATAGAACATAATGAGCTTTTTTAGTGGTGAACCGCTGAAGGACCTCGCAAGCCATCAAAACCCCAAGGGGAAGATAGAAGACAATCGATGTGGGATTGTATCTTCCTACGATAATCAGAGCCGCTGTTAATGAAAGTACTGCAAGAACCATATCCAAGGAATGTTGAGTAGCTGTTTTTGATTTTTTGAGAGCTTCGTATCCGATTACCAAAAGCAGGAGTGCAAAGAACAGCAAAAAAGATAACATGTAGGACTTAATCGGCGCAAGATAATAAGTCGCGCCAATTTGGTGGTACAACTTGTACAGAAAGGTCGGGAACTGAGTAATCTTGCTGGTCAGTGCTGCGTCTGTGCCAAGTTGAGCGCCTAAGTAGCCATAATCCTTAAAGAAGGTGGTTCTCCAACTCATGGATAGCGCTATGAAGAAACTGGCGATCATGCCTGTAGGGATCACGTATAGGGTGAATATTTGAAATCTTTTTTCGACTGCACTTCGCACGAATAAAATTGAAGCGATCATCGCACCGATAAAAAAGCTGTTGGGGTGTATACCGATTGCAATTCCTGTGATTGATGCAAGGATTAAAAGGATACGAGCTCTGATGTGCGCTTCGCGCTTTGATTCCCTGGCGATTAAAAAAAGTGAAGCTAGCAGTAGGACCAATAGGATGATTTCTTGTCGTCCAAAATGGCTTGCGTAGATGAACTGGATATTTAGAGCAAATACAAGGGTGTAGCCAAGGGACAAGCCTTGATCTTCGGATAGGTCGTATAAATAAGAATACATGATGGGTAAGCTGATGCATGCAAAAACAAAGGATAAACTGCGAATGGAAAAGATTGAAAGTCCGATCAGTTGGAACCAGATTCCCTGTAGACCGTGATAAAGGATCTTTATCGCATGAGGGACTCGGGGAAACAAGTCGAAAAAGCTTTCTGTTTGCTGAAAGCTTGATGCTTCTACCATATCCTCGCTTAATAGGGCAAGCCAGATTTCGTCTGAATGTACAAATGGAAAGCTTTCAATTGTATAAAGATTGACAAAGATATAAAGAATTAATAACAAAATTATGATCAAATTTAGCTTTTTCACAGGATCTCCTATAAATCAAATTAGTTAGTTTAATAGTAACATGCTCTTTAAGTACAGTCTATTTCAATGTATTAAGAAATAACAATGCAGCATTCGTTTTATTAATACCAAAATCGCTGACTAAAAAATTATAATGAAATGGACAGGTAATTAACAATTTCTAAAATTAATTGTCAACAAATTAACAATGATACGCAATTTTCAATTTCCAATAAAAATGTTTATCAATTGTTTAGTTAACTATCGTTAGTCGAATTAGCTTTAGTTATACAAGTAACTTTGGGAGGAAAACTTATGCAATCTGTAAAACGCGTAACTTTAGCGGTTACGTTTTTACTACTTGTGATAATTACAGCCGGCTGTGCAACGAACAGCACCTATGAAGGGGCAAGAAACTTTATCGAACCTTCAGAAGTGGGTGCGTTGCTCTCAAGTGGAAATGTCATTGTCATCGATGCTAGGGGAGAAGAGGCTTATTCAAAAGGTCATCTTGACACCGCGATCAGCCTTGCTCCGTCTGCACTAACAAAAGACGCGGAAATTGGCGGTCTTGTCGCAGATCAGTCACAAGTAGAACAAGTACTTTCAAATGCTGGAATTAAAAATCAGGACACGCTATTGATCTATGATGATAATGGTGGTGTGAACGCAGGAAGAGTCTGGTGGGTTCTAAAGCTTTATGGTCATGAGCAGGTAAAGATCATCAATGGCGGTGCTAAGGGACTTGAAAGAGCGGCGCTTAAGATGTCAGCTGAGGCGCCTAAGTTGGATAAAACAACTTATACTGCCAAAGCAATGGACACCAAGATGATCGCCACGTTAGAAGATGTGATGAATAGTGCGGATGAAACGTCAAGTGTGGTGCTACTCGATGTAAGATCTTCTGCTGAGTTTGATGAGGGATTCATTCCAGGTGCGATTCATTATTCTCATACGGAGAACTTGTATAATGATGGAACCTTCAAGTCAATGAAGACGATTGCACTGAATTACAGAGACTTGTCTCTTCATGAAGATGACGAAATAATCTTATACTGCAAATCCTCTTTTAGGGCGACCCAGACCATGGCGCTACTAGAAGAAGCCGGCTTCACCAATGTCAGAGTTTATGACGGTGCTTGGTTGGAATGGCAGTCAAAAGATATGGCGCCTGCTGAAAAGCCGGTAGAAGTTCAACCAAGTTCACAAGACGCATCATAATTCGTAGGAGGAATAACATGAAAACGGTAAAAAGACATTTTGCATGGCTACTGATACTTGTTCTTAGTTTCAGCTTAATCGGATGTACGCAAGAGCCGATTGAAGAAACATCTATGGTTGTTGAAGGAGCAGACTCTGAGGAAACACAAGCTGTAGAAGTAAACACTGAATCTACAGGCAGCAGCCTAGAGGAACAGGTAGCAGCCTATTTTGAAAACATGCCTGAACATATCTACAAGATGAGCCAAAAGGATTTTGTAGAAATGGTAGCAGCGGGTACAGATGCTACTATTCTTGATATCAGAAGTGCTGCTGACTATGAAGCAAGTCATATCAAAGGTGCTGTAAATGCTCCGTGGGGTGGAATGGCAATTGCTGATATCATGACTAAGATACCTATGGATCAACCGGTATACCTTTACTGTGTATCAGGCCAAACTGCCGGTCAAGCAGTACATACCTTGAATCTTGCTGGATTTGACGCAAGATCGATCAACTTAGGCTTTAAGTTCGGTATCTCAAAAGTTGAAGGTGTTGACCAGGTGTTGACTACTGAAGCGACAACTTTGACAGAAGATATTACAGTAATCGATCCAATCGTTAAGAAGGCGATAGATGCATACTACGGTGGTCTAGCGGCTGTAAAGGACACAAGATTTGCTAGCTATAAAGTGAGTGAAGACGAGCTTAATGCGATGATGGAGGCGGATGAAGATTTTGTACTGCTGTCTGTCAGATCGGAAAAAGACTATCTGTTAGGTCACATTGAAGGTGCGATCAACCTACCTTTCGGTAAAGAGATGGCTGCAGGATTTGCTGATCTTCCAAAAGACAAAACCGTGGTAGTATACTGCTATTCAGGCCAGACAGCCGGTCAAACGGTTGCTGCGATGAGACTTTTGGGTATTGATGCTGTTTCGCTTAACGGCGGCATGGGCGTCGGTTCCAATGCGCCGATCGGTTGGACCAATAAAGGCTATACGACGGTTTCAGAAGTAATCAGTGAAAAAGTGACTGCCTATTTTGAGAATATGCCGGAACACATCTACAAAATCAGCCAAGCAGATTTTGTTGAGCTTGTAAAAGCGGACACGGATGCTACTATTTTGGATATCAGAAGCGCTTCCGATTATGAGGCAAGCCATGTCAAAGGAGCTGTCAACGCACCTTGGGGTGGCACGGCAATTGCTGAGATTTTGACAAAACTTCCTATGGATAAACCACTCTATGTTTATTGCGTATCCGGTCAGACTGCTGGTCAAACTGTGAACCTTTTGAACCTAGCCGGCTTTGACGCACGTTCGGTCAACTTAGGATTCAAGTTTGGAATTTCTAAGGTTGAAGGTGTCGATGAAGTGCTTACAAACGAAGCGACAGTCCTTACTGAAGATATTTCTGTGATCGACCCTACGATTCAAGCTGCAATTACAAAGTACTACGCCGGTCTTTCAAGTGTAAGCGAGAGTATTTTCGCAAACTATAAGATTTCTGAAGACAACCTAAAGCAACTGATCGCAGACGGAGAAGATTTTGTTTTGCTTTCTGCAAGAAGCGCTAAAGATTACGCTCTAGGGCATATTGAGGGAGCGATCAATATGCCGTTTGGAAAAGACATGGCTGCAGGCTTTGCCTCACTTCCAAAGGATAAGCCAGTAGTTGTTTACTGTTACTCAGGCCAGACGGCCGGTCAAGCGGTAGCTGCCATGAGATTGGTCGGTATCAATGCGGTGTCGCTAAATGGCGGTATGGGCGTAGGTTCAAATGCTCCAATCGGTTGGACCAACAAAGGCTTTGAAGTAGTTCAATAATCAAGAGAACTTTTATGCTATCATAAGAAGGCAAGGGGAAACCCTTAGCCTTCTTTTTACCTAAGGAGCAGTGAGATGGATAGAGTATTGATTACAGGCGGTGCCGGCTTCATCGGCAGCTATTTGGTCAGAGCATTTATTGAAAAACACCCCGAGGATATCGTTCTAAATGTGGACAAACTTACCTATGCCGCCGATCTACATAGGCTTAGTAAGGTTGAGAATCATCCCAATTACCGTTTCATTCAAGCGGATATCGCTTCTTATGACGACATGCAGGGAATCATCGACGATTTTGCTCCCACGCTGATCATCAATGTAGCTGCAGAGTCCCATGTAGACAAGAGTATAGATTGCATAAGCCCTTTTCTGCACACGAATATTCACGGAGTGACGAACCTACTTAATTGCATAGCTGATAAGAAGGATGTCCATTTTGTACAGGTTTCCACAGATGAAGTGTATGGACCTAACCATAATAATATCCCATTTGTAGAAACGGATGCGAGAAGACCTCAAAACCCATATGCTGCCACAAAAGCTTCTGCAGAGATGATCGTTGAAAGCTTTAGCAACACGTATGGGATAAAAACCACAATAACAAGAGGGTGCAATACCTATGGCACCGATCAGCACTGTGAGAAGCTGATTCCCAAGATGATCGCACTGGCGAAAGCCAATCAAAGCCTACCGATTTATGGCGACGGTAAACAAACAAGAGAATGGCTCAGTGTTCACGATCACGTAAAGGCGATTGCATTTTTAGCAAAAAACCGACAGGTGGGTACTTATAATATCGGGTCAGGTATCATAAGAACCAATATGGAAGTTGTCTCTTGCATACTTGATTTATGTAAATTATCATCTAGCGGCATTGTTCATATGGAAGACCGTTTAGGACATGATCGGGCCTATGGAATCAATAGCCAAAAGCTGCGAAATCTCGGTTGGTCTTCTGATAGGGAATTCGAAGCGGAACTGAAGCGGATTGTGTCAATTATGGGTGCCTGAGGGCATCTTTTTTTTTCTAATCGATTATTCCACAGTCAACTTTAGTATAATGACAGTGGTGAAATTGTGACTTTATCATTTTCATGGAGGATACTATATGACAATTACAGAACGATTAATACTCACTCCATTTGTACTGGACGATGCAAAATTATTTTATGAGTTAAGCAAAGATCCTTTGACGATGAGATATTTACGAAAATGCGAACATACACTCAAAAGTTGTGAAGAGCTGATGAAAAAACTGAAAGTGAAATACGGTGACCACCCTGTATTCAATATGCATAAGGTGCAAATCGCAGCGACTGGAGAAGAAGTAGGCTTCATCACACTTCATAAGATACCAGATGGTACTGACGCGGAAATAGGCTATAATCTATTGTCGAAATACTGGGGTAAGGGTTATGCCAGCGGAGGTTGCCAAGTGGTTATCGACAGGGCATTCAGTGAAACCGATATCGATAGCATCTTTGCTGAAACAGATCCCGAAAATGACAATTCACTACAGCTTTTGTCCCGCATGAATTTTAAAGTTCAAAGCGAACCTGGTCCGGATCAGGGAGTGATGTTAGTCTTGCTGAAGGATAAAAAGTGAATCGGTTTGCAAGGCTTTTTTACATATGGGCATCTTCCCTCTTTTGCAACGTCAAGTAGTTAAAATTTTAACTTCATTTATAAATAACACAACTTAACTTTTCTAATCATTAATTAATTTAACTCTAACATTAATGATATTAATTTTATGCTAATATGGATTATCAAGTGCCGATGAGATGAAAAGGAGTGTTGAATGATGATTGAAAAGCAAATGGAAAACTACGCTGAGATTGCAATTAAAATGGGAATCAACTTAAACTGTATGAACAGATAAGGAGGCATTTATGTTTAACATGTTCACAAGCCTGTTCTCGCAATATAAAGGACTTTCGAGGTCAGTGTATGTCTTTTTCTTCGCGAGACTTGTAACGACGATGGGAGCTTTTATCTGGCCACTTCTCACACTTATCTTAAGTCGTAAAATGGGGTATTCCGCTTCGACGATCGCCCTTGTGAGTATCGGCGTAGGCGTATTATTCTTACCCGCTCAGATTCTTGGCGGAAAATTGGCTGATAAGTTCGATAAGAAGAAGATTATCATCATCTTCGACCTGATCAGCGTAACTTTCTTTATGACTTGCGCATTTATTGAACCGGGCAATCTGATGGTCATTCTCTTTATTCTCGCCGGCTTATTCGCAAACATGGAAGGTCCAGCCTTTGAGGCGCTGATTGCCGAGTCGACAAAACCTGCTGAAAGAGAGAAGGTTTACTCGCTCAATTACTTAGGTCATAATCTTGGTTATATGTTCGGCGCGGCAGTAGGCGGTCTTTTGTTTGAAAACTTTCTTAACCTGGCCTTTATTTTTGACGGTTTGACCACAATCACCTCCACCCTCATGATCATCATGTTAGTTAAAGTGATTGATGTACAAGCACTTGAAGAGCATGAAAAGAACGAGTACGAAGATAGCGAGGAACACGATGTTAAGCCATGGGCGATATTAAAGGAAAGAAAATCCATCATGGTCATGTTGAGTATCTTCTTCTTTAGCGCTTTTGTTTATAATCAATGGGGATTCGCGCTTCCGCTTTATCTATCAAGTCTTTTCGATACCGAGGGGGCAAGCCTATTCGGATTCATTTCGAGTTTCAACGGATTCTTGGTTGTTTTATTGACACCTATACTTACGAGAGTGCTTGATAAGTATACCGAAATACCAAAGATAGTTTTAGGTATCGGACTATATTCGCTTAGTTTCTTAATACTGATCAATAGTAATGCGGTATTTATCTTTTATGTGATGATCACCTTGTTCACTATCGGAGAAATCGTTACAACCCTTGGTGGTTCGCCGTTTATCAGCCGAAGGATACCCGCTTCACATAGAGGCCGTGTCAGTAGCATTATTGGAATTTGCTACATGCTCGGTGCGACTCTTGGCCAATTGGTGACCGCTTATCTTATCGACAACGTATCCTTCAACGCTGCTTTCGCATTGCTTACGCTTGTAGGGCTCACTGCGACAGTCATCGCAGGCATCAACTATAGGATCGATAAGAAGCAGTTCCCGAAACTCTATATGAAAGATAAAAAGACAGAGCTTCAAATGGAAGCTAGCAGTTAAGAAGTAAAAAACTAAGTCCAGTTTAAGTTGGACTTAGTTTTTTTTATAGCAACATCGATTCGATTTCTTTCCAGTTGGACACGACCGGACCATCCCAGCCGCCGTTATAGTTGGTCTCCTTGAATTTATACAATATTTTTCTTGATGCTTTGGTTGAGTGCAGGTTCTTAGGATGATCATCGATAAAGATAGCGCCTTCTTCCAGCATGGAGACTCTTGATTTTCCATACCCGTTACCGGACTGATCGATAAGGATGATGATCTCATGTACTTCTGGAAGATGTTCCTCTATCCATAAGACCTTCTTGGAGGCGTTCATAGGAAAGGCAGAAGTGCAGATGATCAGATTATACTTTTCACTTAACTTCTGGATGACTTCTTTTGCATCTTCATAGAACTCCAGATTGCTGAAGAATTCCTTTGTACCGTAGTAATCCTGGATCACCTTTCGAGGGTTTTCCTCATGCGTGTGAATCAGCGGACAAGTATACTTATACGTCCAGTCCCTATGTTCTCTCCAATTGGCCGGTTTGAAATCGGCATGGTCCTTGTACTGCTTGTTGTATATCTCGCAAATCGATTTATCTGAATTCACTATGGTCGAATCGAAATCTAAATATAAGTCTTTTTTCATGTCGTAACTCCTTAAATGATTTTAAATGCCGTCTGTACTGCTTTAAACCTATGTTTTATTCTACCCGAGGTTTGTAAAACTGTCCAATGAAATGAACCTTGTATTTTGTGAGTGGGTGGCATGTGAAATCAAAATTGTGTATACTGATTTCAAACAAAGCTAAAATGATGACTGTTGTCATAGATTGCTAAGAGGTGAAATATCATGATTGCTGAATTAAGCGCGGCGCTGCTCAATAAACTAGGTTATTTGATTCTATTCGGTTTTAGTATCACCAAAACAAAATTCTTTAAGAATTACTTGATGGGTACCCCTACAAGCAAATCCATAAAGATGATTATCGCGACGCTATGGGGTCTTTTCGGTGTTGTGATGACCTTGTGGGGCACTCCGGTTTTTGGTGGAATCGCAAACTCCAGAACGATTCCGATAGTACTCGCGGGCTTGTTGGGTGGCCCCTTTATGGGTTTTGTAGCCGGTTTTATCGCAGGATTTCATCGGATGTTCTTAACGGTGGGTGGTGAACTGACAGCAATTTCTTGTGGTATTTCAACGCTCGTGGCAGGTGTGGCCGGTGGACTTTTAAAAGACTGGATCAGAACCAAGGAGAACAAGGCCTATTATGGGTTTTTAATTGGAGTGGGTGTCGAAGTGATTCAAATGCTCATTATCCTAATGGTGGCAAGGCCATTTAATGAGGCCCTGCTCATTGTTAAAACGATCTTTTTACCGATGACGTTTCTTAATGCCGCAGGTGTCGCCATCTTTTTATTGTTTATCGATCAGGTGATCAAGGAATCCGACAATGCTGGAGCGGTTAAAGCACAAATGGCACTGAAAATAGCCAACAAGACGGTGCCGATATTCAGACTTGGATTAAACAATGAGACTGCTGAAAAAGCGGCAAAGACCATTTATAAATATGCTCAGGTGGATGCGGTCAGCTTTACCAGTACCAATGAATGTTTAGCCTTTATCGGGTCAGGAAGCGACCACCACTTGTCTGGGAGCACCATCCACACCAGTTATACAAAAAACTCCATTCAGAAGGGCGTATTGCTTGTTGCAAAGAAAAAAGAAGAAATCGGCTGTTCGACCGCTGACTGTCCACTTGGATCGGTAGTTGTCGTCCCACTGTTTTTAGAAGGCGTTGTCATCGGTACTTTAAAACTTTATAAAGCCAGAGAAAACGCCATGACCTCGAGTGACATTGAACTGGCAAAAGGATTGGGTGAGTTGTTTTCGACTCAACTTGCACTCAGTAAAATCGATGAGCAGGCCGTGCTTTTAAAATCGGCGGAAATCAAGACGTTACGCGCTCAAATACAACCCCATTTTCTCTTTAACGCCTTGAACACGGTGATGGCACTGATAAGGATCGATCCACAAAAGGCAAGGGAAGTACTGACTGATCTCAGCTATTTTTTAAGATCGTCATTTAAGCTTAGTGCTGAAAAAGTGACGCTTGAAGATGAACTCGAAACGGTGAAGGCCTATGTCAATGTCGAGAAAGCTAGGTTTGAGGAGCGTATCTCCATCGAGTATGATATCAACGCACCTCTTAGTCTTATGATTCCACCTTTGATGATACAACCGCTGGTTGAAAATGCGATCAAGCACGGTATCATCAACCGTCAATCTGGTGGACTTTTGAAATTGAGCATTTATTTGAATAAGGATGAGCTGACAATCAGTGTAGAAGACAATGGGAAGGGAATACCTAAAGACATTGTAGAATCGCTCAAAAGAAATCAAGAGCTTAGCGGAATCGGTCTAAGCAATATCAATCGTAGACTCATGAACCATTTTGATAGAAAATTACAAATTAGAAGTATGCTGAATTCGGGTACGAAGGTGAGTTTTTCGATTCCTATGGAAAAGGAGTTATCCAATGTATAAAGCGATATTGATCGATGATGAACGACCGGCTCTGCTTGAGCTGCACTATATACTGGCTAAGGATAAGCGCATCGATATCATAGGGATTTTTCAAGACCCTATAGAAGGAATCGCCGCCATTGAAAAGGAACAACCGGATGTTGTGTTTTTGGATATCCACATGCCTGAGCTTGACGGACTAAAATTAGCTGAGCGACTTTCTATCGTGTCTCCATGTGTCGAAATTGTCTTCACAACGGCCTATGATCAATATGCGCTAAAAGCATATGATACTGCTGCGATCGACTATGTGCTTAAGCCCTATGATGAAAAAAGACTTCAAACGACGATAGACCGTTTGATTGAGCACTTAAACCAGCACAAGGAAAAGAATCAGAACAATTGCTCGCTCACCAAAATACCTGTTTGGAATAACGGGGTCATAAAATTGATTTCGATTATGGAGATCAACTATTTTTACACGAACGACAGCAAGACTTTTCTAGTCACCACAGGTCAAGAGTATGAAATTTCACAGTCGCTGAAGAACATGGAGGACTTGCTGAAAAGCCATCCCTTCATGCGGACTCACAAAAGCTTCTTAGTGAATCTTACGATGGTTCAAGAGATAATACCATGGTTTAACGCAACCTATATGTTGATGGTCAAAGACGAAAAGGAGCAGATTCCTGTGAGTAGAAAACAGGTCAAAGCACTTAAAGCGTATTTCAATCTTTAATGTCCGATGTTTTTAAAGGGCGGTTTACGTCATTTAAAGTTTGAATTCATGCATTTAAGGGATAATCGAATCTTATTTAACAACCATTATGATACGCTTCTTCATGAAAGGGGCGTGTTTTTTATGATATCATTTTTAGTTTCAGTAGCCGCACTCATTATCGGCTATGTAGTGTACGGAAGTTTTGTAGAAAAGGTTTTTGGTGCGAATGAGGCAAACGTTACCCCAGCTGCAAGGCTTACCGATGGGGTCGACTTTGTCGAGATGGATTGGAAAAAGATCTTTCTGATTCAGTTTTTAAACATTGCGGGACTCGGTCCTATCTTTGGAGCTGTTGCAGGTGCATTATGGGGTCCTGTCGCCTTCATATGGATTGTTCTGGGATCTATCTTTGCAGGCGCGACTCATGATTATTTTGCAGGAATGTTGTCGGTTAGACATGATGGTGAAACCATCGGAGAGATCGTCGGACATTATCTTGGTTTACCGGCAAAAACAGTGATGAGAATCTTTAGTGTGATACTGCTTGTTCTTGTAGGGGTTGTGTTTATCAATGGTCCTGCCGGTCTGCTTCAGAATATGACTGGTATCAACAAGTATGTATTTTTGGCTGGAATTATTGTTTATTACTTACTAGCAACTGTATTGCCCGTTGATAAGCTCATCGGAAAAATCTATCCGATCTTTGGGGCAGCATTAATCTTTATGGCAATCGGAATCATCGGTGGAATTTTCTTAAAGGGTTACACGATACCTGAAATCACGATGAGCAATTTGCATCCCGATGCGAAATCAATCTTCCCGTTCTTATTCATAACAATCGCTTGCGGAGCGATCTCGGGATTCCATGCGACTCAGTCTCCATTGATGGCAAGATGTATGAAGAACGAAAAAGAAGGTCGTCGTATTTTTTATGGCGCTATGATTGCAGAAGGTTTGATCGCACTTATCTGGGCCGCTGCCGCAATGGCGTTTTACGGTTCACCTGAGGCCTTGCAAGCTGCAGGACCTGCCGCTGTCGTTGTTGGTGAAATATCTACTTCACTACTCGGTTTGGCTGGTGGAATACTGGCTGTTCTTGGAGTTGTTGCCGCACCTATCACATCTGGTGATACGGCATTTAGAAGTGCAAGGCTTACAATTGCAGATGCAATTCGCTTAAAGCAAGATAAGATTGTCAATCGATTTATCATCGCTGTTCCTTTATTCGCAATCGGTACCGCACTATGTTTTATCGATTTCACGATTATTTGGAGATACTTCGCATGGTCCAATCAAACGCTTGCGACTATCGTATTATGGGCTTCGGCGGTATTCTTGGCACAAAATAAGAAATTCCACTGGATCTGCTCAGTACCGGCAACCTTTATGACCGCCGTGGTGACGTCATACATCATCATCGCACCTGAAGGACTCAAGCTTGGAATGAACCTTGGTATGCCGATTGGACTAGCTTGTGCCGCACTTTGTCTTGGATTGTTCCTGTCAAAAGTAAAGACAATGGGTCAAAGTACAACGGAATCAGAATCAATCGCTTCTTAAATCATGTCTTTGTGAATGTCGATCCTATGGATGCGATTTAACAAAATTGACAGGTTATGTTATACTATAGAAGTGAAGTAGATGTTCTGAGTAACCTTTCTTAAGGAAAGTCTGAAATTAGCATCATAAAATTGATTAAGAACTGGGGTCTGCATAGGTTCAAATTGGACATGTGCTATATCGAAAAGATATAAGTTATTGTATAACTAAGGCACTCTAACTCTTTTAAAGGGTTGGAGTGCCTTTTTTTAATATGGAGGTGGTCAAGATCAATAAGGAATTCATTAAGTCTGTTTTTTATCAGTTGGTATCCATACGAAGTGATAGCAACTCGGAGTACGAGAACATCATTGAGGATAGTTTGCTAAGAATCATCGGACAGATCGGGTATTTTAAGGACAACAATGAACAGTTTGGTTGTTATCAATTGTCTGAGGATGTGTTTAACAGGTCTGTCGTATGGGCGCTATTGAAAGGCGAGTCAGATAAGATCATTGTGCTTGTCAATCATCATGACGCTGTAGATACTGCGGATTTCGGTAAACTCAGTGATCTGGCTTTTAGACCGGATGATCTGAAGGCCGCGACAATACTGAGTACTAAAAATCAAAAATTGATTGAAGAGCTTGAATCGGATAAGTGGATCATCGGGCGAGGGACTGCTGATATGAAAGGCGGTGTTGCCATTCAATTAGGCGTACTCGAACACTTTGCCTCGCTGAATAAGACAGAATGCAATATTTTGTTTTTATCCGTTCCGGATGAGGAAACCTTGTCTAAAGGCATGTTGGCGGCGGTCAGCTTAATGGATGAAATCAAAACCGAGCATAAGCTGGAGTATCAGATCATGATCAATTCAGAGCCCTATTTTAATTTGATTAAGGAAAAGGACATCATGCATCAAGGTTCTGTCGGTAAGATAATGCCTGTGATCTATGTAAGGGGAATCAAGAGTCATATCAGCGATCCGTATTCAGGGATGAATCCGAGTCTGATTCTTTCAGAAATACAACGAAGAACCGAACTGAACCCATCGCTATGCGATGTTCAGGGATTTGACGCGTCACCACCTCCGATCTGGATAAATCTGAAGGATCGAAAGAAGTCATATGATGCCTCGATTCCTGAGGCGGCTGTAGGGTATTTCAACTGGTTGACGTTTTCTAGAAAACCTAGCGATGTCATCAAGAACTTGAAAATGATTTCGGAACATTCCTTGATGGACGTCATCATCAAGCAGCAGCAGTCGTACGATGCGTTTTGCATGATGAACCATGAGGAATCTCATAAACTTGAATACGAAGGTGAAGTACTGGTATTTGATGAACTGTTCATGGCCGCAAAAGAAAAGGGCGGGGACAGTTTTATCGAGCAGTACTCGACACGCCTGTCAAGCGTTAAGGAAAGGTTGGAGAACAATCAGATAAACCTGCCGGATGTCACTGTGGATCTCATCGAGTTTGTCGCGGGATATCTGGATATTCAGGGACCTGCTGTGATTATCGGTATTTCCGGTCCCTACTATCCCCATATCACAAACGAACTGATCAATAATGGGCAGCGGTACGAGCTTGAAAAGAGAATCAGTAAGATAGCCGCAGAGAAATACAACATTACCTATCAGTCCAGTAATTACTTCATGGGCATGTGCGATCTTAGTTATGCAGGCATTATAGGCCAGCAGAAGGATATAGATGCGATTAAAAACAATAGTCCTGGCTGGGATATCGTCTACAAGATACCTTTCGAAAAAATGAAAAAACTTGAGATGCCCGTGTTAAACCTTGGCCCTTGGGGGAAGGACCTTCATAAGACGACAGAACGAGTATTTGCAGATGATGTATTTGAACGGATTCCCAATATCATGGTGGATCTGATCATGGAAATAAAGGATATTGAATAGTTGATGTACAAAGGAGGAAACATGTTAAAAAGTGGGAAAACACCATTGTTGAGAGCAAGAAAGCTAGAAAAATTGTTTGACGTAGGAGAAATCTATTTAAAACTTGAGGGGCTTAACCCTACCGGTCACAAGCTGGACAGGATTGCTGAAATACTGATAAAAGACACCATCGCACATCGCTTCAAGAAAATTCTTGCGGACGGTTCACTTAATTTTATCAATGCGTTGACTTATTTTGCTGAACTTGAAGAGATCGAAGTGATCATACCGATTTTTAGAAATGAACGATGGAAAAACAAGAAAATCAAAGGATTGCTCCTGGACTGCAAGACAATGGAGGTTTCTGATAAATACGAAGCCTATGTCGAGCTTGCAGAAAAAAACGACTGCTATCTTGCGGCTGAAGGATATAGCAATACGCATATCAGTCAAATGATCCTGGAAGAGCTGACCTATGAAATCACTCAAAAGATCGGCTATGAGATAGACACGATATTTACACAGTTTTGCTATGGATATACGGTCACAAGCATCTATAACTCATACCTGAAGGGGTGGTTAAAGGGGAGTGTCTCGAAATTCCCTCAATTGCTATGCGGTACTTGGCATGATTTCGACAAACTTTACGAGTATTATTCCAAGCCGAAGAATAAACTTCATAAGGGCACCGATGCACCAGATAGGGATATCACGGTCAGCAGTAGCGTATTTCAGGATGATAAGCTGTTGATTGATTCCTATAACGCAGTCACTGAGACGAATGGTGAAATCATCAAGGTTTCAGAGAACAGGCTTAAGGAAAGCACAAGACTGCTGAGAAAGCATGAGCAAATCAATGTATCACAGCAAGATTCCTACGCATTTGCCGCCTTTTATGAACAGGTGATCAGTGGAAAGTTAAAAAAGGGTAAACATGTCATCATACTGAATGAAGGAAAAAGCAGCGTAAAGATCGAAGACATGAAGGAATCTGTTGAGTTTAGCAAAGAGGAACTCGTGGAGTTTACAAAAGACTGGTTGGCCAAGTATTCCGATTCGACACAGGAGACAGCCGACGCAATCAGTAATGCGACTGAAAAGGGCTTCATTCTGATGGCTTCTAGAAACAACGAGTATGAAGGGATCTGCATTATCGTAAATACAGGCTTCAAAGACTTTATCCCGTCCTATCATCTTGCGTATATCGGAACTGATAAGGAAAGTGGCGGTAGAGGTGTCGGTACCGAACTGATCAAGAGAGCGATCGACCTGACTGATGGAAATCTATCTTTGCACGTCGATCTTGATAACAAAGGCGCGAAAAAGCTATACGAGAAGATGGGATTCAAGCATTGCTACAATAGAATGCTATATAAAGGTGACTAAATTTACTGTGGCTGTATCACTTATACTTGCTAAGTTATAAGTGATACAGCTTTAATATTATCCATTTTAGTTATTAATGATACGTTTGATTTTGCTTATATATAAAATGAAGTGGTACAAGTAGAATAGACGGGGAGGTTCGTAATGAAATTTAAAACACTACATACTAAGCTAATCACTTCATTTGTCGTTATTATTATAATCACCATTATTTTGGTATTATCCATAGTAGTTTTGCAAGTCATATCTCAAACGCGGGCCGATTATAAGATTGCCATTCAAAAGGAACTTCAACTGATTGAAAGAAATGTTGAGCAGTATGCGAATAATATTGCTGCAAATACCCGGATGATTGCGACCATGCCCCTTATCAGGGAGGCCGACAGCCGTATAACCACTTATGTGGATAAGACAGGAGTGGATGGAAAAGTTCCGATGATTCCGCTGGATGGTACACCCTATGAAATAGAAGTATATCAAACACTCAAGGCTTTTCAGGAATCACACCCATCGGTTAAAAATGCCTCACTTGGTGTGGAGGAAAACGGTGGCTTCGTCAAATCTCCACCCAGTCCTCGATTTGATGGATATGATGCACGTTTAAGGGACTGGTATAAAAAAGCGTTAGAGCAGCCTGGAGAAGTCGTGCTCTCGAATATCTACACCACTTCTAGTAACGAGAAAGTGGTTTTAAGTGTGATGAGTGTCGAGGACGATAGGGGATCGATGATTGGTGTAGTCACTATCGATTTTGATTTGAAGGATTTATCTGAAGCCGTAAAAAGTGCTGTCATTGGGCGTAACGGGTATATCATCATCACAGATACACTGGGTAATGTGTTAGCTCATCCGAGGCATAATGAGCTTATCGGAAAACAAATTGAAACCATCGGACTTGGTGAATTCGTCTATGATACTGAACTCATAGAACAAGAACATATCGTAAAAAGTGATAATAGAAATCGGTTGATTGTGCAAGTAACTCATTCGCAGCTTTCTGAGCTGCCTCTTAGCTACGTCATCGTAGTCGATCGCAGCGAGTATTATAAAAGCAGTATTATCATAACTCAACGAGTCTTAAGCCTACTTTTCCTATTGATCTTGCTTGCAGTTTTATTCTCAAATTTCTTAGCTAATCGTTTGACGAAACCACTTTTGGAGTTAAGCAGATTCTCAGAAGGGATTACAGAAGGAAATCTGAAAAACAGGATTGAAATGATACGAGAGGATGAATTCGGAAGACTCGCTGAAAAATTCAACACAATGGCTAGCGCACTTGAAAACGCGAAGCTTACACTTGAAGAAAAAGTGAAAGATAGAACGACTGATCTTTTGATTGCGAACGAAAATCTGACAAGTATCAACGAAGAACTTATGGACACGCTGCACTTGCTTAAACAGACCCAGCGACAACTGATTGTTGCGGAAAAACTGGCAGGATTAGGAACATTGGTTGCTGGCATCGCACATGAAATCAATACGCCACTTGGGGTAGCGATTACCTCAAGTTCGTATGTGAGTGAACTTATCAAGGAGTTGGACTATCGATTTACTAATAAGACAATTGATAGAAAAGGAGTGGAAGACTTACTTTCAAAATCAAAAGAAGCGCTGGATATCCTGAATAGGAACCTGGAAAGATCTAGTGACTTGGTTTTCAACTTTAAACAAGTAGCCATTGACCAGTCTACTGAGGAAAAACGTCGCTTTAATGTGCGAACTTATGTCGATGAACTGTTGATTGCCTTAAAACCACATTACAATTTAGCGCATCACGAGCTGGTAGTAGACTGTCCTAGTCAACTCGAAATTTATACAGTACCTGGAGCGCTCGCTCAAATAGTGACGCAGCTTATCTTAAATGCGGCTGCTCATGGATTTGCCGATACCGAAGCAGGTAGGATTAACATACGTTTCTTAGTGGAAAGTGGAGTATTTCATATGTCTGTTTCGGACAACGGAAAGGGAATCGATTCAGAGAAGGTCAAACGTATATTCGATCCTTTTTATACGATCGACCGCTCTACAGCCGGGACAGGACTAGGACTTTACACGATATTCAATATTGTGACACTTCAGCTTAATGGCCAAATAAGCTGTAGTAGTGAACTGAACAAAGGTACGACTTTTGAAATCAATTGGCCGTTAGATCAAGGATAAAGATGAAAAAGGATTCTTATGATACTTAACAACCTGAAAGCGCTGATTATTCATCTGGCAGTCTGTCTCGTTTCAATAATAATCTACCGTATGTTTCACTCGGTTCAGATTGATTGGGTAAGTGCTCATTTCGAGCAGCGGCATCACCTTATCATGATAGCGACTGCTTGTGTTTCAGTTTTAATTGCGATAAGCCTCTATTATATTTGCGCAAATAGGCTACTGGCAAAGCAGGACAGCCTACCAAAGGCGTTCATGTCAACAGGGTTTGTGGCAGCTGCTGGAGCGGTATTCTGGCTGAATGCGGTCAGTTTTAACTTTCTGAGCGTTGGAGGGACGATCTTCAACTCAAAGCTCTGGATGTTTTATGGCTTTTACAATATGCATTCCTTTTACTTGATTGATGAGTTTAGTATTGAGAATGCATATGTGCTGCTGATTTTTTCTCTTTTACCGAGTGTTGCTATGGGCTTTGGTTTGCACCACAAGAAAAAAGAGATTAAACAATTATAATCAAATGTATCTGACTACCCCTAAACATTATTATGTTAGTATAATGTTTAGGGGTAATTTTATTGATCGATACAAGCACTTAACACCTAACAGCTGAAAAGCTGAAGAGGTTAAGTTTTTAAAGGGGTACTGAAATGAATAAGACCATAACCTTTGTAACTACCAACCAAGGAAAGATTGCATCAGCCCAGCAGTATTTAAAATCGACTATCGTGCATGCCTTATCGGCAGAACTGATTGAGCCGCGCACGGATAGTGTTAGAGAAATAGCCAAAGAGAAAGTACTTCAGGCATATGCGCTTGTCAAGGAGCCTTGCATCGCACTTGACGCAGGATTCTTTGTTGACGAGCTTAGGGGGTTTCCTAGGGCGTATGTGAATCCGATGTTAGAAACCATAGGGATAGAAGGCATGATCAAATTGATGGTGGGTGTTTCCAATAGAAAATGCCACTTCTTGTCTTGCCTTGCGTACTACGACGGGGCTGAAGTCAGTTTTTTCGAAAGCGTGTCACCCGGTACCCTGTCAGAATCGATTAGAGGCAAGGATAAGGCATCAAAATGGTCGGATTTATGGTATATCTTCATTCCAGAAGGTTATGACAAGACGCTTGCTGAGTTTACTGCAGAGGAACATGAGTTTTACAGTGACGATTACAACCGTAAAGAACCGTTTTGCTTTAAGAAATTTGCGGATTGGTTTGAAGGGGATTAGACAGATGCGTTTTAGAGGGCTGGCACAAGGCGCAGCTACTACGCGAGTATTATTGTAATTAGGGGAGGCATTAGGATGTTAAGTGAGGGGTTTATAATCAAGGAACTGAAGTTGAATGAAGTGGATAAGATGAAGGATATTGATGCTTCTCAGTATATCGGTAAGGCTTGGCGAGAAGTTGAGGGTGAGAGGCGGTTGGTGGATATCGACTATTTTGATCCTACATGGCCCAACGGCTATGAGTACCATTTGGATCATTTGAAAAACACGATAATGACTGGTGGAGCTGCCTTAGCTGCTTTTGATAATGACGGCACCTTGATCGGTATCGGGACTTTAGAGAAATCACTCTTTGGAAAGCGGTTCAAGTATGCGCTTTTGGACCAGCTGTTTGTCACTAAGAACAAACGCGGACTTGGCATAGGCAAGTTGCTGTTTGATGAGCTTTTGAAAAAAAGCTTGGAATTCGGTGCGGATAAGATTTACATATGCGCGGGGTCTGCTGAGGAGACGATTGCGTTTTATAGGCAAATCGGCTGTGTGGACTGTGTGGAAGTGCAGGCTGAACTGTACGACGGCGATCCGAGGGATATGCAACTTGAGTTTGTTGTGAAATAATTTTGTTAGGGAAAGGAAGACATCATGAAAATAATCATCATTGGAAGCCCGGGTAGCGGTAAGTCTACTCTTTCAAAAAAACTTAGTGAAGCACTTAATCTTCCACTGCTTCATCTGGATAGAATCTACCATATCGACAACCACAGGCAGATCACACGAGAAGCCTTGATGAATCAGGTTTATGACTTTGATCACAAGAATGAGTCTTGGATCATTGATGGAAATTTCATATCGACTGCAGAAAAAAGAATTGAGCTCTCTGATACCATCATCTACATGAAACTACCGACGGACATTTGTTTAGAGAACATACATAAGAGGGCTATAGAGTACAAAGACAAACCTAGGTCCGATATGGCACCAGGATTTAAAGATGGTCCTATGGATGATGAGTTTGTAAGCTTTGTAAAAAACTTTAGCAAAGATACCAGCCCCCTGATTGATGAGCTATTAATCAAGTATGGTGATAAAAGAATAATCATTGTTGAAGAGATGGGTAAGGCTGATCAAGTCATCGAAGAACTGATGAAGATCAAAGAGAGGGATGAATGTTAAGAGCGATAGATGAAACAAGAGCAAATGTTGCAAGGTTATTCGAGAGGGAGAACTCGACAATACTTAAGTCATATTTAGAGGGGCATATGGGCGAGGCATGGGTGGATCGTTTGGATAATCCAACAGCTGCCCAGGTCAGAGTGGATATTTTCACCTTTTATGCCGGTGATGTGAACTCGCCGTCCAGTCAGGAGATGATTCGGAATTTAGGCGAGCACAATCTGATTGTGACAAAGCAGGAGGATTGGAAACGCGAGATTGAGAAAATCCACCTTGAAGCTGCTAAGTTTCCAAGGTATAGCTTTCATCAGGATCCAAGCGTTTTAGACCAGGAAAAGTTGCGCTGCTTTATCAAGGAGCTACCTAAAGAGTATGAGATAAGACCGATAGACAGGACGGTGCTTAATGATCCTCAACTTGAAAGGGTGATGATCCAAGTGATTCAGTGCTTTGATTCTGTAGACGACTATCTGAAGAGAGGTTTTGGCTACTGCATCTACAAAGGCGATGTGCTCGTAAGTGCCGCGCTGCCATTTAGTATTTACAACAAAGGTGTTGAAATAGATATAGCGACCCATGAGGATTATAGGGGCAAAGGTCTAGCAACGGTCACAGCGGCCGTGATGATGCTCGAATGCCTTAAGCGAGGATTATACCCTAACTGGGATGCTGCAAATGAAACGTCCTACAAACTTGCTCTAAAACTTAGATATGAGTTTGATGAGGCATATGATACTTACTATGTGAATGTTGGTTCTGATAATGAGTAGCGAGAAGTAGTTTTAAATTCTCGGTGTGGTTTAAGAGACTGTTTTCTTGAAAACCACACGGAGAATTTTTTATTGCAAGGCTTTACTGGATTAGCCTGGTCTGCATGAATCAAAGGTCACTTAAGAGGGCTACCACGAGGGTAGCGACTACGCGGGATTATAGTTTTGGGGAGTAATGAGTGGGATTTGTGGGTAATAGATTTGTAGACTTAATTGAGTAACTAATCTTTGTACAGATGAGGTGTCCTATGAGTGATGTGTATGTTAGTGATTGTGAATCTTATGATGTTTTGCTTATGAAGCGTGTGATTCAAGATACGGTGGATGAACTTGGCGGATGGGACAAGTATGTCAGAAGCGGTCAGAGGGTTTTACTGAAAATCAATCTGATTGGACCGAAGAAACCTGAACACGCTGCGACTACTAATCCTGAATTTGTGCGTGCAGTTGGGCAGTTGCTAAAGGAGCATGGTGCTGATGTTTATGTCGGCGACAGTTCGGGTGGAGCGATTGCCGGAATGGCACCTACCAAGAAAGCCTTTGTGACTTCTGGTATTCAGAAGATTGCTGATGAAGAGGGATTCACGATTCTTAACTTTGATGAATTGGGACCGGTTCTTATTGAGGACAAAACGAATTATACGAATGACTTATACATCACAAAGGCTTTTAGTGAAGTGGATGTGGTTATCAATTTACCCAAAATGAAAACGCATTCGATGGGGATCTATACCGGTGCTGTGAAGAACCTTTTTGGTGCAGTCGCAGGGTTAAGAAAAGCAAAATACCACAAAGAGAGTCCAGATCCTCTTCAGTTTGGCGAAGTCCTTGCGGATATTCATATGGCGATCGACAACATGCCGCTACATCTCATGGACGGGATCGTAGCGATGCAGGGTGAAGGACCCACAGCAGGTGATCCATATGCTGCTGGTAAGATACTGATCAGTGAGGACCCCTTAGCACTTGATAGGGTGTGTATTGAAATGATGGGTATTGAAGCAGAACGTGTAAGTATTTTAAAAGCGAGTATCAAGAGAGGCATTGGAACTTTTGATAAGAGCAAGATCAATGTGCATGGTAACGCCGATAGATTGGAGGGATTTACACTGCCAAGAAGATACTCTCAGAGCAAAGTCGTCGATTATTCAAAAGTGAAAGGTGTGATCGATTTTTTCAAGGCTGTGCCTGTGGTCAACCGTAAAAAGTGCGTCAACTGCAATTCCTGTGTCGACGGGTGCCCAGTTAAGGCGATTGACAGGGATACCAAGTTCATTAACTATGATTTGTGCATAGACTGCCTTTGCTGTCATGAGCTTTGTATGATTGAAGCGATCGACCTAAAATCGGATAAGAAGCTTGTGAATGTGGTTCGGGCGGTATCCAATATGTTCTACAAGTGAGCTTCAAATCGTTATGGATATCTAGTAAGCGTGTAAGAAGTAAAAATGACCGGCAGTACAAATTTGACCATTTTATATGGTCTTTTTTTGTGTTAGCATTAACTTACCAATTGGAATTGAAGTCCTTTGAAGGGTGGTAAATATGTATTCAGAATTGTTGATGAGTCGATTGTTAGCATGCGAGTGCTGTGAGTTAAAAGAAAAAGCGCGAACGACTAAACATGCAATATTAGTTGCAGCGCTTGAGCTTTTCATGGTTAGTGGTTTTATGAAAACTCCTGTCAGAGAAATCTGCGAAAAAGCGGGTGTGGCCAAAGGGACTTTCTATCTCTATTTTGAAACGAAAGAACATGTGTTATCAACATTGTTTAGCCTACTGAATTTGGAGTTCGATGGCTTAATCGCTTTGTTGGATGTTACAGATCCATCACTGGATCAACTAGACCTGATCATAGATAAATCAGTGATACTGATGGAAAAAGAACAGAAACTGCTGAAGTTCATGCATAGTCCTGAAGTACTCGTATTTGTCGGTGAAGATGCACCGAATGAGCTGTTTTCATCGATGGAAGATGCAGTCCAACTTTGGTTGGATGCTGCTATTTCAGTGGGTGTGGTTTCTAGCAACATTACGATGTTATCTATGGAGCTGGTGTTCAACATCATACATGATTCTTTGGAGAAGGCGATGATCTATCATTATCCTTCCACGATACCCGTAGTTGCAACGGAGCTCAAAAAACTAATAAGAAGCATGCTGACCTGACCAGAAAGAAGAGGGTTATGGGAAGAATAGCGGTCAAGTACGGCAAATGGATATTGGTAGCTAGCGTGATCCTATTGGTGATCAGTATCCTACTAAGCAGTCGGTTGCAGATGGTTACAAATTTTACGAATCTAATGCCGAGTGAAAACTTGGTGCTCAAGGCTCAATTGGACTTTGAGAATACCTTTGGTTTAGGTGAAAGGGTCTATGTTGTTTTTGAAGGTTCCAAAGAGGAACGTCACACCGCGATTGACGCGATAAAAGAGAGATTTGATCTTACTACCAAGGTGGTAGACTATTATGCGGGTAATGAAACTACTGATGGAGTGTTGGCCTATCTGGATTCTGCTAATGGCACGACTACGATGGTCATTGTAGAACCTAACATTGATACGAATGAGTTTGCAAAGTCACGAAAGGATTTTTTCGACTATCTACAAAGTACTATTTCGGAGCTGGAATCCGGTCAAGATTCAGGGGCGCTTCAGATCGGTTTTACCGGCGGAAACTTTGTACAGGATGATGAAGCCGATCGTGTGATGGAAGAAGGTATCTTCGGAACCTTGTTTTTAACGCTCGCAGCCATCATCGGCTGTGTAGTCATCGCCTTTAAGAAAGTGAAGTTACCACTTGCCCTAGGTTACCCGCTATTCTTTGGGGTTGCGTTGACTGCTGCAGTAGGTTATCTGATCTTTAGCGAGTTCAATCTATTTTCTGTGTTCTTTGCAGTGGTCCTGTTTGGACTTGGTATCGACTTCGGGGTACATTTGTTAGCCAGGTATTTCGAAGAGATAAAGCTTGGAAAGTCGATTGAAGAATCAATCACTACAGCGATTAAGACAACAGGAGCCAGTATTGTAATTGGAGCCTTAACAACAGCTGGAGCATTCTATTCATTCACCTTTACAGAGTTTAAAGGCTTTCAGCAAATGGGGACGCTTGCCGGTACAGGAATTCTTATTCTGGCGATGTCCATGTTGATCTTGGTTCCGTGTATGATACCGATACTGCACAAAAGCAAGCTGTCGGAAGCTACTTCAAAACAAGTCAACGACTTGCCACAGTACAGTTTAAAAGTTGTCGCTGTTGTAACGGTTATCCTTATCCTTGTTGGCGTTTGGGGAACCGGTTCACAAAAATATACCTTCAATATGCAAGAGATTTACCCAAAAGAAATGTCATCGACAAGGTGGCAGGCAAAGCTTGAAAAAGCATATGATACGAGACTTACGGATTTGACAGTCAAAGTCAAAGGGGAATCGGTTGTACATGAGCTGGTTGAGGTACTTGAAAATAGAAGTGATATTGAAGAAGTCGTAAGTGTGTTTACTTTTCTGCCAGAAGGAATGACGCTAGAACAGGCACTGCCTTATCTGCCTGCTGTTCTCAAAGACCAGTACATCGCCAATGATGTGTACAGGATTGATATAAAGAGCACTGGAGACATTTGGGATAGAGCATATTATAATGAGTTGAACCAAGTGGTAGCATCGATAACCGGTGAGCAAATTGTTGGATTTTCCGCAATCATGATTGCTTTGGGTGAGGTCGTTATTAAGGATGTAGTATCTGTAAGCCTCTTATGCTTGGCGGTCATCGTTGTTTTACTGGTGTTGCTTTTTAGAAAACCAAAGTATGTCGTCTTAGCCTTTGCGCCAATGCTACTTTCGACAGTAACTACATTTGGTCTAATGCACTTTTTGAGTATCCCGCTGAATATAATCAGCATCGTTGCTTTTCCAATGATTATTGGAATCTCGATTGACAGTAGCGTTCATTTGGTTCACCGACTGACTCATGAACCAAGCGGCATATCTGAAACACTTAAGGCTATTTCACTAACCGGGATAACAACCATATTGGGATTTGGCGCCTTAGCGACAATCAATCACAGGGGATTGTCAAGCTTAGGGGCGACAGTCGCTCTTGGGATGTTAATTTCACTTTTGGTCAACATCTCTGTTTTCGGGATCTTAGGAGTGAGATCGAATGCTGTAGAAAGTAAGGATACAAGCGGCAGCGGTGCTGTAGCGTAAAGTATGATAAATATGTTCTTTAACAGTAAAAAAACGCCTGTAACGAAGTGAAGAATCACTTTGCTACAGGCCTTTTCTATAAGCAGTCTACAGGGATATAGATATTCATGACGGTCTTTTCACCTTCAAGAACTTCTTCAAGACAATGCGCCTTTTCTAGTCGCTTGCAGTCCTCTTCTGCAAAGTCGTGTGTTTCAAGCCAAGATACAAGCGCTCTGAATCCGCCTGGAATTCGTTCGAAGGGATCGACAAAGGGTTCTTCAATGGTGAGCGTCGCATAGCGGTAACCGGGGATATCCTTGACACAGATCTCACCGCCGCCATAAGTAAACGCATCGCCCTCAAGTTTATCCAGTTCTTTCTCATCTACTGCCAACCAGTATTCATAGCCTCTGAATTCTGTCATATCTGGACTTCCTTCGACAGGTACGTCGAATCCGAACTCTCGGTTTACATTCAAATGATACTCCTGTGCCAGTTTTTTCAGGCGGGTAATCACTTCTTCTTCGGGTTCGTTGCCGAATGCGGTTGTGCTGATGACCTTCATTCTATCAATTTTTTCATAGCGTACATCACTTAAATAACTTTTCATCGCAAACACTCCTTTTGCTCTTATTAGAGCCTCAACTTTTTCATGCCCTGGTACCTGATAGGAGCATATCTTTTCTTCGTCTAGGGTGAGTTTTAAGTCGTAGACATTCAGTTTTCTACTGAGTGGCACATTGTTGTCCCTGTAATAGCTTGGTGATTCACCAAAGCTATTTTTTATCGCACGAGAAAACGAGCGTTCGCATGAGTAACCCAGATCGAATGCGATATCTATGATTCGCATGCCTCTTTTGAGTTGGTTGATTCCATAGACAAGTTTTCGTTTTCTGGTGTATTCAATTAAAGACATGCCCGTATATAGGCTAAACATGCTATTCAGATAGTACTTTGAAAAACCGATATGATTTCCTATCGTTTCTAAGTTTAGTGGCTCTGTTATGTTCTCTTCAATATAGTCGACAGCTGTCTGTAAATAATCGCGCATATTCATTTAACACCTCTTTAGTGGATTAATCCTTAATCTAATCATACTCCATTATACATTATCTTACAGGACATTTTGAGCGGTTTTGATTTTTTTTTATGATGCGTAGGTGGCGAGAATTAATTTGAAAGTAAAAACAGTCCATTGCACTTATAAATGCAATGGACTGTTTCTATTTCACTGAAATGTAATAATCGATGGTTTGCTTGTCCCTATTGATGACCTCGAAGTCAGATTCCTCAGTAAGCTCAAACCCTGAATTAGGAAGCCAAATACCGTCGATATAGTCATAGACACTACTCTCGAGTTTCATGCCGTTTAGCGTGTTTTCTGCAACATCATAATGGAAGACCGCATATTTTGCTTGTGGAAGCACCTTTTTAACCATGCCGGCAGGCACTTCTGAAGTTTCTGTAGGAACCTCGACACAGTAGTAGTAGGTGTAAGTCAACTCATCGTCGTCTTTATCCATATCTTCGACCAAGTAGTCGTATGCGGCGTAGTAGAACTCCTTATTGATGCGATGTGTGATAGCGCTGCTTTTTGTGAGCATTTCGTCTCTAGTTGCCTTTAACTGTTCAAACTTCTGTTGTTCTGGTCCAGTGATGTGTTTTTTAATTCCGACCAATGTGATGCTGTCTTTACAAATGATTTGTGGTTTCATTGTTTCATCTCCTTTAGTTTGTTTGGAAAGTAGATGAACTTTTTCGAATAGGATTGGCTCGATCAAGGCTTTTCTCATTCTACGTGGAGGAGCGCCGTAGGCGGCTTTAAAAGTTCTTGTGAACACTTCGTGGGATTCATAACCGTTCTCGAATGCGATCTCAGTGACACTTTTATCAGTGGTCACTAAATCGTAAAGAGCGTTACTCATGCGTCTCTTTCTGACATAATCCATGACGGTGTAACCGACCATGGCACCGAATATACGGTAGACATGCGGCACGGAATATCCGGTGACGCTTGCAATGTCCTTCAGTTCTACCGTTTCCTTTAAATGCGCCTCGATGTAATCAATGGCTAATTGCATGCTTTCGTAATAGCTCAAACTGACCTCCTATCTACTTTCTGATTAAATCATACATGAGATGTGGGGAGTATACTTGACGATTCTTATCAACCTACAAAAGCAATTAAAATAGCAGTATGACCTTATCGGTAATACCGCTATTTTATCACGTGAATTCTATAAAATGCTAGCTGATCAAAATATAGAGGCTAGTCAGTAGACCGTAGACCACTAGATCGTAGCCATGATTGATTATCCCTAGCTTTAGCGTTCGGTTCTCAAATCCCCAATTCTTTATGATTGTGGATAGATCCGTACCTAGCCAAAGAATTACTGTGAGCAGCAAACCGTCGACTACATTAGTTAAGTTCAAATTGACTACTAAAAAACCAATTGCATAACTAGTGATAAGAGCGCTAAGTGCTGTCAGACCATATACTTTCCCCATTTCGTTACTTGACTTGCTGATATCCTCTGCTGCAATGTTGGCCTCTTTCATCCAGGGCTTGGCAAATAAGAAGGATGAGTACCAAAGCGCTCCTAAGCCCATATTCACTAGCATGCCAAGAACCAATGCAAAAATATTTACCGAAAATGTCATTACTGTTCACCTCAATCAATTGTATTATTAAAATGCGCCTTTTTCTTTCATAGCTAACTTTTACCCAAGTATTGCTAATTTACCCCTTATGGCAGATTTATTATCGTAGCAGACCATATTTATTTCATCGTCTAGGGTGGGTTTTAATTCGTAGACATTCAGTTTTCCACTGAGCGGCATAGTTTTGACCCTGAGATATGGTATACTATGCTAAAAAGAAAGCGTGTCAACAAAAGGAGCTTAATATGCCATTTTCAATGATTCATTTATCCATAGCCCTAAGTATTATGGACACAACACCTGAAATCAAACATGCCTCAGACTTCATGCTTGGTGCGATTGCACCTGACGCAGTACATAATAGGGCCAATTACCATAGCGATATGAAAAGGTAAAGCCATCTTTGTGTTGGTGATGAGCCATGGGGACGAGCAACAAACAATGGGCAGTGGATGAAGAACGTACTCAAATTTGTCGATGAAAACCCTAACAGCGAGCACCGCGACTTCATGCTCGGCTATGCCAGCCATATCATCGCGGACATTCAGAACAACATTAAAATCTGGACGCCCTTCAGACTGGAGAACGAAGAGAATTTGAGAAACGGACTAGGCAGCACTTACCATAAAGAGTCTTTTGACATAGATAGCGTACTGTTTCACAGGGAGCCCACTCAGCGTATTTTCGACTTGTTAAAGCATGGTAACGCATATGGTATTTCAGATTTTGCATTTCAAAATGAAATCGAACAACTAAAAGAAGATGTGCTTACCAGCTGGTACAAGTCGAGAGAGGTTTTAGATGTCAGCACGCATCGATATGTTACCTTGGATACCATCGATAAGTTTATTGAAGAAGAGTCAGATTACATCAAAAGATTATTGATCAAGCCTTAACAGCACAAGCCTTAAATAAAGCTCGTCGAGTTCCCTTAAAGAAGAGGATGCGACGAGCTTTTTAGTTTATTTAACTAGATCAAGATTCCGTACTTTGGAAAAAGTTCATGTTGACAGAAGTCGAGGTGATATTTGATGGCACGTTGAAAGAGGAGCCAATCGCTATGATCAAATTCGCTACCGTGGTTGTACAATTTTGACAAGGAATAAGTGTCCCTATCTCCCAAGGCCTCTTTAAACCATAATTTTGAATCGTACTCATGATGGAGGCTAACTCCAAAGATCTTGTTCGCATAGGCTTCTTGCCAGCGTTCCACCCGTTCGTACATGGGTAAGTCTATTCGTAAAAAGTCGTCTAGTTGACCGTAAAAGAGATCCAGCTCTTCTGAAGGGGTATCAAACCATTCAGGCTTAAGATAGCGGATGTCATGGCAAAATAGATGGTAGATTTCAAAGATGAAATTGCGAATGGATACTAAATCCATATCGGTCTTCATCCGCCTATATTTATTTTCCATCAACTCAGAAACCTCTTCATGAATGAAGGTATCGATGAGTATATGGACGTAGATTCCAAGGTAATAAAGACCGAATTCCTGATCAAGGTTTGTCAGGACAAAACGTTTAAGTAAACGCATCATCTCGCTATGGGCATGGCTCTTGACTCGTTCCTGAAAGGTTTCACCTTCTCCGGATGGGAAGAAGTGAAACGGCAAGTAGATTTCAAGTGTCTTATCTTTTTTTGTTAGTAAAAGCGATAGATCCCGATAAGCTGATCTTGTAGGTTCGTAGTCGGTTCCATCTGAAAAGTGAATGGTTTTTTTTGATGTGTTATCATCAATATACTCAGCGGAGTAAGCTATAGTGAATGCGTTTTGTGGTGTTAAGCCAGATTTCACAGCCAGTAGGTAAATCAGGTAAAAATGTAGATCGGTTTTCATAACGCTACACCTCCTAACTTATAGTTACCTTCAAAAAGATTAAAGTTAACTTAAATTTCATTATTTCAAGTAATATTCTTGTATAATTTAGGTAGTATGACTCATCTTGATTGAGCAGAACTTAAAACACATGGGAATTCAATTTAGAGTAGGATATGAACAATAGGAGCCTGAATAATGAAAACACTCATTTTAAACGGATCACCAAGAAAGTCGGGTGACACGATGGCGCTAATCAATCAGCTGACACAAGTACTTAAGGGTGAAGTTGTTCAGATCAACGCTTATGATAAGAAAATCGCATCTTGCACCGACTGCAGGTACTGCTGGTCGAATCATGACTGCATCATTAAAGATGATATGCAAGAGGTCTATCAACTTGTAGAAACAGTCGATGTAGTCGTGATTGCGTCTCCTCTTTACTTTTCAGAACTGACAGGTGAACTTTTAGGAGTGCTCAGTAGGTTTCAAAAGTATTATGCGCGAAGAATTATCCAAAAGGACAGCGCATTCAAGCTAAAGCCCAAACATGGTTTGTTAATCTTAACAGGTGGTGGCGACGGCGGGCCTGGGCCAGCGATTGAAAGAACGTCGATTTTATTTAGACAATTGAACGTAGAGTCGGTAGGCACTGTAACGTCGTAAAAACAATGACACTGCCAGCTTGTGAGGATGAAGCAGCGTTGAGAAAACTTATAGAATATGCGGCGCTGCTGAATGAATGCTAGCGTGATGAAGGAGGTACTATGGAGAAGTTGGTTCAGGCATTAGAAAAACATTCAACTTGGAAAAGAGCCTTGTTCCTATTTATTGTGAGTATGCTGTTTGCGACACTGATCATTACGATGTTTTTCGGCAGAATCCAGTTGGATGCGAACGCAACGATGGATTCACTTACAAGCTATACAAGCGAGGTGTTTCATAATAGTCTTGAGCTACAAGGTGAAGCAGGCAGGACCGGATACTTGCAGCTACATATAATTGATTATCTGTTCATGTCGGTGTTCTATTTATGCATGGCCATGACCCTGCAGCTACTGATAAAAAAAGTCTTCACCACCGATAAGGTTCGGTATTTAGCGCTTATTCCGTTTATCGCTCTGTTATGTGACTTTGGTGAGAATGTCATGATTGATGTGTCTATATGGATGTTTCCTAGACAGTCGCAGCTGATGGGAGTACTTGCAGGTTATTTTACTGCGACTAAAATGATGGTGATCAACATTACGCTGGTCGTCATAGCGGCTCTTGTTATCGCCCGCGTCTGGTCAGGCATCTTCAAAGGGGCTAAAAGCAGGCGATAAGCACAATGAAATTGGCTTTAAAGCGGTTGAAATGGATGAAGCGGGACCTAGCCATATAAATATTTTAATCATCGACTTAATATTCTGAAAAATGGTATACTTATGTAAACATGGGTGATAAGGAGAGTTTAGATGAACTATTTATTGGCGGCAGTGATCGTAGTAGGCGTTTTATATCATTTAGTTTACCGTTTTAAGATTCAAAAAAAAGCACAACGTGTTGGATTACCATCGGAAAAGAACAAGATTATTTCGAACGTAGTTGAAGAGTTACATCACTTATCGGATAAGAACATAGACCTTATCAGTGGCTTTACTTACTCGATAGAAGCAATGACTATAGAAATGAGTCAAGTGGTCAATGAAGTAAGCAACATGTCCGCCAATGCGCAGGAACAGTCAGCGACAATGACAGCGCTCACGCATTTTTTTCAGGAAGTACAAGCGCTTATGGACATCTTAAAGGAGCAATCGCTCAGTTCAAAAGAGATGAGCTCGACAGCTTACCATACGGTTGCTGACAATCAGCACAGCATCATAAATACGGTTTCAGCTTTTGAAGACTTAAAAGGGTTCGTGCTTGCTGCGACCGGGAGTTTATCCAATCTGAATCAGCAAACAGAAAAGGCCGATGAACTTATTTCAAGTATTGCGCGAATATCGGGGCAAACAAACCTGCTCGCACTCAACGCCTCTATCGAAGCTGCTAGGGCAGGTGAGGCTGGCAGAGGATTTTCTGTAGTTGCCGAGGAAATCAGAAAGTTGGCTGAGGAAACCTCGCTGGTGGTTACTGATATCACACACCTATTAAAAGAGATCAATAGGATATCAGACAGTGTCAAAGGCAGTATGGAAGTGACTTCTGATGGGATTGAAACCCAGTCCAATCAACTGCAAAATGCGGTTATAAACTTAAGAACAATTGAAACGACTACTTCAACGCTTGTTGAGACAAACGCTGAACTGTTCGAGCGTACGAGTTCTGCCGCGACTTCGTTTAGTGAAGCAATGAACATGGTAAACGACCTTAATGACGCAATTGAAGATGTGGCAAAGGGAGCAAGCGAGATCAACTCATCGATTTCTGCTCAGGCAGGGGCGGTGGAAAGTCTATCGGGCTCATTGACTAGCCTTGAGACCATGCAATTTGAGTTTGCAAAAAAACTGGATAGCATATCAGACACAAGGGACAAACGAATTGTTGTAGCGACGTCCGCATATGAACCTTATATCATACATGATAAGAAGAGCAGTAAGGTGAGTGGAATCGATGTGGATCTACTCAAGCGTATTTATGAACCTAAAGGTTATGAAGTTGACTTTAAGATCGTTCCTTGGGAGACTTCGATCAATATGATAAGGAGTGGGGTTTCTGATATTCTACCTACACTCTCTAAAACCAAAGAACGGGAACAGTTCATCGCATTTTCGAACTCCTATCGAGCAGAAAACAGATATGCTTTCTACACACAGTCTGATAAAGCGATAAAGATAAACAGTTATGTTGACTTAAGAGGTAAGAAGATCGGCGTGCTTGCCGGTTATACCTACTTTGATGCTTTCGACAAGGATAGTCGTCTAAAAAAGGAAGCCAGTGCGAACGATGCCATCTTATTTGAAAAACTCGAACGAGGTCAAGTTGATGTTGTCATCATGAACGAGCACGGCGGAGATTATTACTTGTCTCAACACAAGCTTGGGAAGAATGTTGTCAAAGAAAGTTATATTGAAGTTGATCGTGGAGCGGATCCAACCTATATGGGATTCCCTATATCAGATAAGAAAAAACACTTGAAAGAACTATTCGACGCAGCCCTTTCGGAAATGGTGAATGAAGGCGCCTTAATAGAAATCGAAAAAACCTATATCGCTTAATCATAACTGAAATACACCTCATCGCTTTAATGGATGAGGTGTATTTTTTACGTTTTCGTGGAATGACAATATTTGACAGCGGAAGCGTCATAAGTATGGATCTAGCCTAATCACTATTATTCCGTCAGAAACATTACGCTAAAGACAAGAAAAGACGCGTTTATGAAATAATTGAACAGATGAGCTCTTGATTTGGTACCTTATTGTTAGAAAGGAGGTCGAACAATGGTTTCGTTAAAAAATGTATGTTGTGAATCAATGAATGATTATCTGGTATCTCATAGGCAGCTTAGTGAGATTGAAAAGGTTAGGGTGAAATATGGAGTAGAGATGTTTTATCTGGCTTTTTCAAAGACGGTTGTAATCGCTTTGATCGCCGGCATGCTAGGCGTGTTGCCCGGAATGCTGCTTGCGATGATAAGCTTTAATCTGATCAAGTCGTCAGCATACGGATTGCATGCCAAGAGCTCGATGCAGTGCCTGTTGATGAGCTTTTTAGGACTAGTCCTACTGCCGATGCTTTGGAGAAACAGTAATCCAAATATCATACTACTGCATAGTATCACCGTATTGATGCCATTATACTTTTACATCTTTGCACCGTCTGACACTGTGAAACGTCCATTAATTGGTGCAACTGCAAGAGCCGGACTTCGACTGAAAGCTACAAAACGTACCTTGTTTATAGGCACCCTGATTATCTGCATACCTAGTGTTTCAATCAAAGTGTATTTATTGTCAGGCCTATTGACGCAAGCTGTACTAAATTGTCCTATCACCTACTATTTAATGAATGAAAAAAGGAGAAATTATGAAGAATTTGAGAAATGAACTGATGGAAAAAATGACAAACGGCATGTTAAAAATGACTTTGGATTATTCCGAGACTTCCGGCCAATGTTTTTTCTTAGGAATAGATGAAATTGAAATGCCAAAAGAGATACTTTATTTAACAGAAGAGTAATCCATTGTGGTATAATTTCCTTGATAGGGGGTTATACCATTGACTTTTTTTATACAAATTTTATTGACACCACTTCTATTCACCATTGTTTGCCGCTATTTGATATCAGAAAGATTCTTAAGACATAAGGATATCTTACTTATCGGCACTCTTGCGGTAATATTAGGAATTATAATCGGCTTAAAGCCATCACTAGAACCGATTACTGGGGTTATCATCCTATTGGTTCTGGTCTACTACTTTGCCAATGAAGGAAACTCCAAAGTAAAGGTGATCAGTATTGTGCTTATCACCATGGTACTTGCAATTTTGGGTGACAACTTATCAAGCATTGTCACAAGCACCCTTTTCGGACTGGAATCGATGACAAGAGAAGTTGTTAGAAGCAGCCTTTATGTCTATATCACCTTGAGCGCGTTTTTGTTCCTATTTATGCTATTGATGGCTTATGGACTAAAGCAACTGGAGTACTTATGGAAAAAGTATCGGGAAGTCGTTGAAAGCAAAGGATTTATGATTAGTATCGTTTCGGTGATGATACTCGTGTTTCTGTCATTCTATTGGCTTACTTTCACCTATGAAGACAAATCGGTTGGTGGCGTATTCGCACTGAGTATCGCAATGCTGTCCTTATTGATTTCCGTGATTGTCGTCGTCATGATGTTTATGCAGTACAAGTTAAAGGACATCAGGTTAAGTGCAAAAAAAACGGAGATGGATCAACTTACCCGTTACACATCTGAGCTTGAAATGCTCTATGATGATATGCGTAAGTTCAAGCATGATTATGTGAATATGATCGCATCGATGACAGGATATTTGGAGACGGATAACCTAATCGACTTGAAGATCTTCTTCGATCAAAAGATCATGCCGCTTGGTCGAAAGTTTGAACAAGACGATATCAAACTTGGGCAATTGAGCTATCTGATGCAGATTGAACTAAAAGGCATCATCTCATCCAAGTGTCTATATGCACAAGAATTAGGCGTGAACGTATATTTGGATATTGTAGAGCCTGTGACAATCAATATGGACATTATCGATCTTTGCCGTGTAATAGGAATATGGCTGGATAACGCCATAGAAGCCACAATGCTGAGCGATGACCCTAGATTGAAGGTGGGGGTCATCAAAAGAGATTCAAAGACCTTTGTAGTAATATCAAACACGGTAAAAGAAATGCCACCTCTTTTCAAATTGCGGGAAAAGGGATTCTCTACTAAGGAAAAGTCTAGTGGAATCGGTTTGGCAAGTGCACGTAAAGTACTGAATCAATATGATTATATAACAAATGATATGGTATATGAGAACGGTGAGTTCAAGCAGGTACTTGAGGTATTTGAACCATCCGATCTAGCTTAGGAGGACATATGCTAAATATATATATTTGTGAAGATGACCCTAAACAACGACGTCAAATAGCACAAACAGTTCATAATGCGATCTCTATTGAAGAACTTGACATGCAAATCGCAATTCGAACGGGAGATCCACATGAGCTTATTGAAAACATCGCGAATAAGAACGAAACTGGAATCTACTTTCTAGATGTTGATTTGCAAGCCGATATCAATGGCATACAACTCGGAGAAATAATCCGAAAGCATGATCCCAGAGGCTTTATCATCTACATCACGACGCATGCTGAAATGAGCCTTTTGACATTCACTTACAAGGTAGAGGCGCTGGACTATATTGTGAAAGATGAAAGAGATAAGATCAGTGCCAGAATTAAAGAGTGTCTGATCAATATCAATGAGAAATATTCCACAGCTGCTACGGATGTGTTGAAAAGCTTTTATGTAAAAAACAAAGAGAAGACTGTTCATATGGCTTATGAGGATATCGTATTTTTTGAAACATCAGCCACTGCACATAAGGTGCTGTTACATGCCAATGACCGGAGTATCGAGTTTTACTCGAATATGAACGACATTAAGGATAAGCTGGACGACAGATTTATTAGATGTCACCGATCATATATTGTGAATTTAGATAAGCTTGAAGAGGTTGATAAGACAAATAGGGTTGCCAAGTTTGTGAACGGACAAAGTTGTTTTATATCCACTAGAGGAATGAAATTACTGACGGATGCGATGAAAGCATAAGAGAAAGCTGTTGTTTGGCTTTCTTTTTTTGTATCCTCAGATTTTGAAGATGGATTTTGGTATAATTGATCTAGATTACTAAGAAGATCTTTTAGGTTGTTTTGAAAACCACACGGAGATTTTTTGTTGCAAGACTTTACCATATCAATTTATTGAATTTTGATTATACTAAGCGTATTTACCTACCGAAATAATCGTGGAGTAATACTTTGGAGGTCACTGAGACAAGTTGTAGACGCTTGCAGCGGGCTGGGTTTAAGTTTATTAAGGAGTTTTGGTAATGGAGAAATTGAAAAGAAATTATGCGGATTTGCTTGTGAGAAAAGGTGTGAATCTTAAGGTGGGGCAGTATCTGGTGGTTTCTAGTCCTGTGGAGTGTTTTGATTTTGCTAGAATCGTCGCAGAAGCGGGGTATGATGCGGGGGCTAGGGAAGTAATCATTGATTACCAGGATGAGCAGATCTTTAAGATGAAATTTGAGAAGGCGTCTGATGAGGTGTTTGATACTTACGAGGATTGGAGAACTTCTTTGAATGACCATTACCTTTTAGAAGACGCGGCTTTTATCATTCTTGACGCGAATACTCCTGGATTGTTTGAGGATATCGATAGGTCAAGAATGAACAGGTTAGGAGCGGTGGCTTTTCCTAAGCTTAGTAATTATAGAACAAGCCTGATGAACAATAAAGTGACTTGGTGCATTGCTTCAATGCCTACCTTGTCATGGGCCAACAAGGTGTTCCCAAATGAAGTTGAGCCGATCAATCGGTTATGGGATGTCATTCTTAAGTCGGTACGTGTTGAAGAGGATGATTTTTTAGCGAAGTGGGATGAACACATAGACAACTTGAATGAGACTGCTGCAAAGTTAAATGAAATACAGTTCAAACGACTTCATATAAAAAACTCGATAGGAACGGATATCAAGGTTGAACTGCCTGTTGACCATATATGGAAAAGCACACAGTCTGAAACAGTTCAGGGAAGAAGGTTCATAGCCAATATTCCATCAGAAGAGGTTTATACTGCGCCTGATAAACATGGCGTGAATGGAAAAGTTGTCGCGACTAAGCCACTGATTTATAATGGTGGCATAATCGATGATTTTTATCTGATCTTCAAAAACGGTCAAGTGATCGAAGCAAAAGCCAAGCAGGGTAACGATTTGCTATCGGCGCTAGTGAATACCGATGAAGGAGCGAGATTTTTAGGTGAAGTCGCCATCCTACCAAATGATACACCCTTGTCGAATCAGAATTTCCTGTTCCATAACACGCTGTATGACGAGAATACAGGATCTCACTTTGCCTTGGGTCAGGCATCGCTGGAATCCACAAAAAATGGAAAACAAATGAGCGAAGAGCAATTAAATGCTCATGGAATCAATCAGTCAAAGGTTAAAGCCAACTTCACCTTCACCACAGCAGACTTGAGCATTCATGGTGTAGACAAGGACGGTGAAATAATCGAAATCTTGAAGGAGGCTAGGATTGTACTGAACTGATGTAAGCAAGTATGAACAGAGTAATGGGGCAGAGGGTGTACACTTTCTGTCCTTTTTAGTTTTGAGTTGCTTATTGCAAAGATTACTCAAATTATTGAGAGCAGGACTGGCAATACTGTTTCAAAATGGTAAAATGTTAATGATGGAATCTTACTTGATACTTTAGTATATTTAGGCGTATTTAACTGCCTACAAAGGAGAATAGATAAATGAATCATGTCAAAAGAAATCATGTTGCAATCTGGTCTTTTTTAATGGTTTTAATCGTACTGTTCTTTAATATTCTAGTCTATAAAAAAATAGTGGAAATGAGCTTTTTCAACATTCCAATGGTGGCTTTGCTTTTCATCATTGGGAACAAGAAGTTTAGATATGATTGGGCAAATAAATATCGGAATCCAATAGCGATTGTAGTTGCAGTAGTGACTCTGCTTGCGTATAGTTTGATATTGCCTCAAATCTCTCCAGTTGATGTCATGAAAAAGATGACAGAGATATACGATGAAAACAATTATTCAGTAGAAATCATTGGGTATTCAGCATCAGATAGAGAGCATATTTTTGTAAAGGGTGCCTATTTTGTGAAGGTTGAAAATGAAGTTGATGGTAATGTTGATTCCTATATGTTCGATTCAAGTACCGGCGATTTTACAGTTGTATACTAGCGATTTATTGTGATTTGGATCTTGCAATTATACAGAAAGAGAGTATTTTATGAGATGCCTAGTAATAGGGGCAAGTGGTTATTTGGGAAGGTATGTATACCATGGGTTGAAGCGAGAGGCTAATAGTTGTTTGGGGACTTGCTATCGTTCACATGACTCTGAATTTGAGACACTCGATGTTTTGAATACTGAGAATCTAATTGAAATCATGAAGTTTAAGCCTGATGTTGTCGTATGGTGCGTGATGGATGCGAATCTTGAGACTGAAATCTCAGATAATGGATTAAGGAGACTTATTGAACTCTTGTTGCCAGAGACACGACTGGTTTATATTTCTACTACTCTTTCAAGTGGAAAAGACCAGACAGAAGAAGATAAACCTATTGTGAGAAAGAAAGACGAGTACCTCGCCGACTATGTCAACGGAAAGATTTTAGGGGAGGCCATCGTAAAAGGTCATCACAATCATATCATCATCAGACCGGGAAGTATCTATGGCTTTGATTACTTTGGTAAGAAGGATGTCAGAATGGAGCTTTTGAATGAACAAGCGCTGTCCGGGCAGTTATACACAAGAACGGCCAACCTTTACACAAGCTTTGTTCATGTTGAAGATCTAGCCACAGCTATTGTAGAACTTGCCGATCATGAGGTTACTGGAACGATCAACATTGCGGGTGAACGTCCGGTAAGTCATTACATATTTACTAAGCACCTTGCCAAGCTGCTAGAGATCAGCGATGAATTCATCACAGCGGATTATCGACCTGATGCTGAGTATCGTACGCTTAGTTGTGTTCTTCGAAAAAAAATACTTAAATCGAGTATAAGTGATGTGAAAACACAGGCACTCACTTAGGGACTATCAATAAACTGAGACGCATAGAATGATTTAGGAGGAGACAAATTGAAAAAAACTTATGTCATCTTGTTAGAAGATACAGAAAAGCAACTGAATCGAGATGTGATTGCACGCCATGTCAGTCATCTTAAAGGGTTCGATTCTGAGGGGATGCTGATTATTTGTGGGCCGTTTGAGGATTATCGCGGTGGGATGATTATCTTGAACTGCAACAGTTTAGAGGAAGCTCATATGTTGGCAAAAAAAGATCCTTTTGTTTCAGAAGGATATCGAAGTTATTCAGTAAGAACACTAGAGGTCGCAGATAAGTCAAATAACTTTTTAGGTTAAAGAAGAGACTTGATTTTCATTCAGACGATAACTAAGAAAGGTGAAACCATGGAATACTGGGATTTATACAATGAAAAAAGAGAACCGCTTGGTCGTACCATGCTTCGTGCCGCGTCTAAACCTAAGGGAGAGTATCATGTGGTTGTTGATATCTGGACCTTTAACAGTAATGCCGAGGTTCTTGTAACACTACGGGATCATGTTAAGGAATACTATCCTGGATACTGGGAAAACACTAGCGGATCTTCTCAGGCTGGTGAAACAAGCCTTCAGGCGGCGATACGTGAACTGCACGAAGAAACGGGCATAAGGGTGACAGCTGAGGACTTGACCTATCTAGGAACCTTTGTAGAAGAAGCTGCATTTGTAGACACTTATGCTTTATGTAAAGATGTGCCTATACATGAGATACAACTGCAAGAACACGAAACGATAGATGCGAAGTGGATTGATTTAGAGAGCTTAAATGAAATGGTAGAAAAGCAAATTATCGCGCCACCGATTATCGAGCGGTTCAATCCTATAAAAGAGAAGTTGTTTGATTTGATAGATGCAAGTAGATCATCGGATCATGATTAACTGGAGATGACATGAAACAATTCACAACACCACGGCTAAGTTTGAAAGCTTTTAAGCAAGAGGATATACTAGAAGCGGTTGAAGCATTGAACACAAATGAAGCAAGAAAATACTTAGGTGGAATAAGAGAAGACATAGCAGCAAGTGAAGCCTATCACGAGATGCTTGATAAAAGCGGTATCTGGTCAATTAGGCTAATTGATTCGGACGTATTTATCGGTATCGTAAGCCTGACAGACTACCATGAAGCGCACTATACCGAATTAAGCTATGTGTTTTCGGATAAGCACTGGGGTAAGGGATATGCCTACGAGGCAGTCGTGCCGATCATCGAGTATGCAAAAGAACAACTGCGACTGGACGTAATAGTTGCGCAGACCCAAAGTGCGAATTATCCTTCAATCAGATTACTTGAGAAGTTGAACTTTCATAAAAAGCATGAACTGATGAGATTCGATAACATGCAAAGCGTGTACGAACTTCATTTAAACGATTATATCGCTTACCTTAGAGCTAGAGTAGGCAATGCCGCAGTCAACTTGACGGGCGTCAACGTACTCATCACCAATCACAAGCATCAGATCCTTCTTCAAAAAAGAGGGGAATACCCTCTAAAGTGGGGGCTTATCGGAGGAATAGTCGAACTTGGCGAAACACTTGAAGCCGCATGCCTAAGAGAAGCCTATGAAGAAACAGGCCTGACCCTGACAGACCAGCCGACACTCATTGGAACAACCTCTGGAAAAGACTGCTACATGCACTTGCCGAACGGTCACAAGGCCTATTTTATCACCGCAGGTTTTCACATCAACTACAACGGCGAGCCATTAAGCGTAGATGGGAAGGAAACCAAGGAGCTGGTTTTTTTTGATTTTGATAATCTACCTGTGGAACTTGTGAAGAGTCATCGGAATATGATAGATGTATACTTATCAAAGTGTATCGAATTGCATTAATAAAAAGATGAACTTTGTTAGAATTTTCTTGTTGATTCACAACTGAAACAGAAAAGAGGTAAGGATGAAACGTTTGAAAAAAGGTGATGCAATTGGTGTTTTTTCGCCCTCGGCAGCCATAACCGCCTTCGTACCCGAAAGGTACCAGCGGGCGAAAGCATTTCTTGAAAGCAAAGGATTTAGTATTGTAGAAGGAAGTTTGACCGGAAAGAACGACTTTTACCGTTCTGGAACCATAAAGGAACGTGCAGACGAGTTAAACGAACTGATCAGAAACAAAGAGGTGAGATGTATCATGTCATCGATTGGCGGGATGAACTCCAATTCAATTCTCCCCTATATCGATTATGAGGCCTTTAAGGCGGATCCTAAAATAATTGTCGGCTATTCTGATGTAACTGCGATTCTCTTGGCTATTTATGAAAAGACAGGAGTAACGCCATTTTATGGACCGGCCTGTGTGGCATCTTTCGGCGAGTTTCCGCCTTTTGTCGATGAAACCTATCATTACTTTTCGCAAATCTGTGTCGAAGGACCAGCACTTCCCTATGTGTATCCGACACCGCCAGTTTGGACTGAGGAGTTCATCGATTGGAAACTGCAGGACCGTTCAAAGGTAGGGACTCGTAATGAGCTTGTCACTGTATATGAAGGTTGTGTAAGTGGAAGACTTATAGGTGGCAATTTGAATACGATAATGGGGATTTGGGGCAGCGAGTACATGCCCGAAATTCGCGTGGGAGATATTCTATTTATCGAGGACTCCTTAAAAGACGCTGCGACAGTTGAAAGAAGTTTTTCACTTTTGAAACTAAATGGTGTTTTTGATAAGGTTGCTGGCATAATTTATGGAAAGCATGAACTGTTTAAAGATCAAGGAACAAGTAGAAAACCCTATGAAATTCTAGTAGAGGTGTTGGGTGATACAAGAGTACCACTACTCGCTGAGTTTGACTGCAGTCATACACATCCAATGCTGACCTTGCCAATTGGCGCGAATGTCACCCTTGATGCTACCAATAAGAAAGTCATACTTGATCAAGTGGAAATCGAGTAATGGTTATAAAGACATGATTTTGAAAAAGGAGTGGAATCAGATGGGAAATTTAGAGGTGATCACCCAGTCAAAATGGAAGCGTGATCTGAAACATGATTATTTTTGCAGTGGCAGCGATACGCTCGTGGTCATGTTGCCGGGATATGGCTATTCGGTACATAAGCCCATATTCTATTATCTTTCTGATGTGGTCATGAAACTTGATTTTGATTTACTGAGGGTCAATTACGGATTTCAACTCAGCCAAGAAGACATGTCGTTTGAACATGAACTGACAGTACTTAGGGACGAGGTTTTAGAGGTTGTATCAAAGGTTGATGCTAAGGTGTATAAAGAATTAATCGTTATTGGAAAGAGCATAGGAACAGGTTTTATGGACGATGTTGTCAAGTGTTTAGGTACCGATAAAGTAAAAAGAATCTATCTGACTCCGATCGATAGAACCCTACCCGCGGATATAAGCAGCGATATGATGATCGTCTATGGCGACAAGGACAGCTTGCTGAGTATGGAGAGTAAAAATCGAATTAAGGGTTCTGCAGCAAGCGTAATGGTGGTAGAGGACGCCAATCATACTCTGAAGACGGGTGCGATGGATAAAGACCTTGAGGCAATCGCTACTTTAGCAGAGCAAGTAAGTGCATTTTGTACCTGTTAAATAATTGAAGGAGTAGGTTTATGGGTACGATTAAGATATATCGTAATGTAGCGAAATTGAAACACATCGACTTATTCCATTTATACACAAAAACAGTGTGCCCTACCAGCTTATTCCCCCCATGGAAGATGGGGAAGGGCTGAAACCTGGGCAGATTTTATGAAGCATTATGGCGATAGGTACAGAATCATCGCACCTTAATCCCAAGTTGGTCGACCGCATAGCCATGCTCGACAAATCATCAGGCGGACAGGAGAATGCGAGTGTTTTTCTTGTCGTAATTTTGATAATTTTTTGAACTGGATGGACTGATTGGACTATAGCTTATTTCACTAGCATAAACTAACGTAAGGAGAAGTAAATGAAGAAAATCACGATTATTGAGTCCACCGATTTCATTAGGTTAAAATTGAAAAAAATTCTTAATGATTATGGTTATATGAATCTAGAGATGCATGATTCGATTATCGTTAAACGTGTTGATTTTATGTTTAAGCAATCGGAACTAATTATTCTGGATTTGGATAATTATGATTTGGACGTCATTGAACTGGTAAAGGAGCTTAAAACGAATAAAAGTACAATGGGTATTCCAATTATCCTTCTGAGCGGTCAATCCGATATAGGCATATTATCTCAGGCGATTAAGGCTGGATGTACTGATTTTGTAACAAAACCTTTTAGTGCCGGTCAGATATTCGATAAGGTCAACGGTCTGATTGGGCGTGATATTCAAAAGAGTGACATAGAGTCATCCACTTATTTCGATGGTGCCAAAGAAGCCGTTGAGGCAAACCTTCAGTGGGCAGAGGATTACAAGATAGGCATTAAGGAAATAGATAAGGAACATAAAGAAATAATCGACAGTTTCGGAAAACTATACGAGCTGATGAAAAATGGACAAGGTCATGAGTATTATCATGAATTGACTACTTTTCTTGAGGGCTATGTCATGATGCACTTCGCAAATGAGGAAGCGATTCAGAAGAAAATTCTTTTTGATCAACATGATGAACATGTTCTTTACCATCGTCTATTTAGAGATAGGGTTGATGATATCATATCCTCAAATAAGAACAGAAAAATCACGGATTATGACCTGATTAAGATCAATCTGTTTGTTAAAGATTGGATTCTTCATCACATACTTGTGGAAGATAAGAAAATCGGTGAGTTTCTCACACGAGAGGGAGAGAAAATTAACATTGAAGCCAAACAAGGGGATGCTTAAGACGAAATGTGGAATACGATGAACTCAAAAATGGTGAATACTTTGCATTTGCAGGTATGATGATATGGTGTGGTGTGATATACATAAGAGGCACAGGTGTAGTTCCTGATAGATTACTTGACTTTAGCCATATCGGGCCGAATTTAGGTTCAGCGCTTGTACTATCCGAAACGGTCCATGCGGTTTTTCTTGGCGCGTCTTTTGATTGGAAGGATATAGCTGCAAGTATCGTAGGGCTAGGCGTTATTGCACTTGTAGTCAACAGTGGGGATTTGGATGGGTTTATCCCTCAGATTGGTTAATTGAAATAGAGCTGAAATGCTCTTTTTTTTGCATCAACCGCTTGGTAGACGCCAGCGGAAACAAGGAGATCGTACGACTTTTAGGGCTATATTGGAGCGGTACTGCGTTTATTTGAATACATTTTATGTAAAACCGGTAAGTAAATCAACTTCGGTAGGGTATGGATAGGACAAAGGACGGACAAACTTATGTCTAAATATCGCTATAAATCCAATATCATAAAACATTACTCAAGTTTGATACTAATAGTTATTCTGACTCTTGCCTCAGCTGTCACAGGTGTTATTTCAAACCATGCGATGGATAATTTAATCACTAGCCATACTCAGCTTTATCCGGATATGCTAAACGTGATTATCAAAGACAATGAAGAGCTTGTTAAGGTATTTATGGATGAGCGATTGTATGACAAGGTAGAGGACAATCCTGATTATCTTACCAATTTTTACAGTATGGGTGATGTGTTTCGTGTGAAGGTATGGAGCAAAACCGGTAAAATCCTGTGGAGTGATGATAAGAACATCATCGGTAAGCGGTTTAGTGATAACATCGAGTTTAATAAGGCCCTGGCAGGAGAAACCAACTATTCTGTGGAAAAAGCGAACTCCGCAGAAAACAGTTCAGAAATTGAAGCTGGTAAAATACTAGAAATTTATATACCTGCGATAGTTGATGGACAAATCATAGGAGTGATTGAGCTTTATGAACGATATGATTCTTTAGCAGCGAATATAAGAAAGATGAAGTTATTCCTCTATGTGACGGTAATCGTATTTGGAACTATTTTGTACATCTTGCTTTTCTCCATATTTTATAATGCGTTCAATAAACTTAGGAACATCAACCATCAGTTGGATAAGACAAAAGAAGTAACACTATTTGCGGTAGCTTCTTTAGCGGAGGCTCGTGATCACGAAACGGGCTATCATTTAAAGAGGACCTCGGTCTATGTTGGAGTCCTTGCCAATCACCTTAAAAAGCTGAATGAATATAAGGGATACATAACAGATAGCTATATAGATGACCTAGTGAGATCTGCACCTCTTCACGATATTGGAAAAGTGGGGATTAGGGATTACGTACTTCTTAAAAATGGAAAGTTGACAGATAATGAATTTGAAGAAATGAAAAGTCACTGTATCATTGGAGCAGAAACCCTTGCTTCAGCAGAATCAAAGATCGATTTTGCATCATTTCTGACGATCGCAAAGCAGATCACGATGCATCATCATGAAAGATGGAACGGCGAGGGCTATCCTGACGGTTTAATCGGTGATGCTATTCCAATCTCAGCACGTATGATGGCGCTTGCGGATGTGTATGACGCACTTAGAAGTGTGAGGCCGTATAAAAAATCGTTTTCTCACGAAATCTCACGTCGGATTATTATTGAAGGACGCGGAACGCACTTTGACCCTCAGGTGGTGGACGCCTTTATCGCGCATGAACAGGAATTTAAAGAGACATCTGAAAAATATTTTGAAACCGAATATGGTACTGTAAAACGATTTGAACGAATTTAAGCAGTTTATGACTGAGTGATAGCGGTATGCAAGGTATTACCGATAAAAAACTAAAAAGAGCGGAGTCTTAGATAGAAATGCTGAGAAAAAACAACTTACTTTGTGCGGTTCTAATCATAGTCTTATCGTTATTCTTCATGGGATGTGATAGGTCAAAGAGACAGCAAAATCATCACGGGAGCATGCGATCTATACCCACCATATGTAGATTTTGATCAGCCCGGTTATGGTCTGTCGATAGAAATAATAACAGCCGCTTATAAAGTTTCGGGGTACGAGTTCAAGCTTGATCTGTTACCATGGGCAAGGGCTGAAATTGTAGTAAACAACAGTGAATACGACATTCTACCTGATGCCTGGTTTACAAATGAAAGGGCAGAAACACTCCTATTTAGTGATCCATATGCTGTGAACGAGCTGCTTTTCATCAAAAGAAAGGGCGATTTCAAATGCTAGAAGCAAAGAGATAATCGAAGCCTTCAATAGCGGATTAAAGGTGATAAAGGATAGCGGCGAATATGATTTGATTATACAAAAATATGATATCAAAATGAACTGATAACTAGAATAGCGAACAAAATCAACCTCGTTAGAAATGACGGGGTTTTCTAGTGCGGATTCACGAAATGGGACACGTGCATTTAGTGATCTGTTCGTTGTCACGCCCTTTGACCGATATGGAGACTTGCTAAAACTTGTGACTGAGGCATTTGTCAAAATTTCTGATCCGAAAAAACCACTGCTAGTCAGAGCGATTGTGGAAGAGGCTGCGGGTGTGATCAAGTCAGCATATGAACACAATCCTGTGTTTGAAAACGTTGGAACGATTGACGATTATAAACGTCATATTGAAGCGGTATTCGACCTGGTAGAGAATAAAAGGTCGCTCTATGAAGCATCCGCCGTGATGGTCGAAAAATCAACAGGTAAGCTAGTGGACACCTGCTTCAATATGGAGTTCGAACAGCTTCCGATATGCAGTTGAACTTGTAATAGCTCGAATTGCAAGATACTCGGTGACGGGTATCTTTTTTCATGTTGTTTACTACCCGTAAATACAGAGGATGGAAATTAGCTTGCTTAAGTGTATGAAAAGATGGATATAAACAGAAATAGGGACGGAAGTATAAATAAGAATTGAAAAACTAAATGAAGGTGATTTCAAATGCACGTCGAAATGGTATACTATTAGCAATAATCAGAAACTTTACTTAGGAGGAACACATGGAAAACAAATATGCACTGCTAGGAGAATTTGAAGTTGATTTTGACTTATCAAGAATCGCAAAGCTATCCGTTCCAGAAAAGTTCAGATTGGTCAATTTTATCGGACTGATCTATCAAGAGGCACATTTTGCAGGTCAAGTAGGCTTGCTTCATATGGATCGGTCTAGAAATTACACGATCAATAAAACCTATAACCTATTTTCGATGCTCGTGGTCAATGGTACTAAATTTGAGATTCTCAGAAAAATAGTGGAGAACTACGCAAGAAATTTCGATAAATCGGATGTGTACTACTCACACGTTGTCATGATCGGTATCGGACTGATGATGATCGACAAAGGATTTTCACCGGATGCGATCTATAATTACCTGATGCATCTTTTAGGAAAAGATTTCTTGATGAAAAACCAAAAGTATGACGGTATCGTGAAAGTTAAAAAAGAAGATAAGGTCGATGTTAGTTTTGAAATAGAATACGAGCCGTTTGAAGGTAACATGAGACGTCTAAAATATGAGCTGTTGGCGATCTTAAGCTACAGCCATGCGAATGGTATCGAGGTGACAAAAGAGCTGATCAATAAAAAATACAACAATCCTGAGTTCAGGTTCTACTTCAATATGCTTCATATCGACTGCGCCGAGACACAAGCTGCGATGTTTGAAGACTACAATGCTGAAGACAGCAGAACGCAAAGACTGATGCTTAACGGGGCATATGCGATACTTCAAAAGTATGACGTTTTCACCACGCACTATCTCTTTAATGCTGTAATCGGTAAGTACTCAAGGTATGATAAGGACAGCGGCGAGATTGAAACAGAAGTCAAAGCAAGACTGGACGACATACTGGCTTAAAAACAAATCAAAGGCTACAGAATCAAATTCTGTAGCCTTTATTTTTATGACAATCTGCTTTTTGACTTGAATTCATCTTGAATCGCATGCAGTCTTTCTGTACCGGCGACTCTTGCTTCTTTTGCTTCCGCTTGGATTCGTTTAGTTTCTTCGATACCCTCTTTGATCACCTGCCATGATTTCTCTAGCGTTTCTATGTCGATAGACGACTTGGATGCCAGGTGAGCTGTTTTTACCGATTGTGAAGCGGTATTCTGTGCGTTTCTTAAAAGCAGTTCGTTCGTCTTGTCGTCAAGCGCCTGCATCGCTTCTGCTTGGGCGGCTTGACGCTTAAGTGTGATTGCCTGGGTCAAGCACTGTTTGAAGATAGGCAAGGTGATGATGAAGGCGGAATTGATTTTTCTGACCAAGTTGTAGTTGCCCTTTTGAATCAGTTTGATTTGAGGCATGGTTTGTAGTGAAACCGTTTTGGCAAGCTCAAGGTCATATAATCGTTGGTCCATCATTTCTGCTACCTGAAGCGCGTTATTGTACTGGATGGTATCGAGTTGCTGACCTGATGTTTGGGCCTTCGCTTCAAGTTCTGGAATGACTTTGTTGTTAAACTCGTCTAAAAACATTTTACCGGCAAGTGCGTATTTAGTGAGCATTTCAAAGTACTCCATGTTCTTGTTGAACATTTCTTCGAGCATGCCGTTTGACTGGTTGATCTCATTTTCATAGCTCTTGAGCTGTTGGTAGACTTTGTCCACTTCAGTGCCCATCGTGTTGTATTTGGCAAAGAGGGCATCGATCATGTTTTTTGATTTGTTGAAGATTTTTTCGAAAAAGTTGGGTTTTTCCTCTTCAAAGTCATCGATGTCGAACTTGTCCATGATCTTGTTAAGCTGGATGAGAAGTGATCCTGAGTCTTCGACTTTTGTCATTCTCATGGTGTCCAGAATCTGATCTGAGAATTTTGAAATCTCATTAGCTGTCTCGTATCCGAATTTCAAAATGGTATTCGGATCGCGAGCGTCAATGTGCTTGGTCAGTGCGAGCACTTCCGGTGAGGACATAAGGTGATTTTGCACTTCGGTTTCGGTTTTTACGATGTCGATCTCGTACTTCGGTTCTGTTGTCATAACGACCTCCTAAAATCATTTAAATAAATTTGAGAAAAAGTTTTTTGATTTATTATTCTTAGCGATTTGACTTAGGTCCAGATTGAATGCTTTTGTATGCAGTTTGAATAAGGAGACATACTCCTTATTGATATGCATTTCAAAATTATCATAGCCGGTTGGAGTTAAGATACAAATGTCAAATCCCATCAAATACAGAAATACAGTGGTGATTGCGTCACTCTCTGAAAATACCGTCTCGTCTCTGTCATAGATGACTACTTTAGGAATATCCGCAGGATAGTCGAAGGTTTGGATTTTTTCGATCAAGGCGGAGTCCAAGTTCAATATGCTGGCCACCACCTTGAATGAAAACATATCCTCACGTCTGTTTAGCAGAAGATCCGAGGTGAGCAGCAATTTCATTTTATCATAAAGCTTATGCTGAAGATGGCTGTTCAGGTGGCTGAAGCGATAAGACCTCAGCTTTGTCAGTTTTTCAAAGGTCAGTTCGTTCTTATCGGTGAATGCGACAGCGACCTCAGATAGCGCCTGTCTGCTGAAATCGACGCCAGTGAAAGGCAGTCGTTTATAAAAGATGGTATGCGCGCCTTTTGTAAGCGTGTTGACCGTGTTGCTGTAATCGGACATGTTTTCGTCGACACCGCTGATCTTTACAAAGAGATTTGGAATATATACATTTTCACCGACAACGTTGAAACCTGTTCGGATTCTTGAAGCCTGATGCCAAAGAATCAACATTTCCTCATAGGTCGTCTTCAGAGTGTTCGGCACCGTGTTGTAGTGTTCAAACTGCCACGGCTTGTAGATTCCTCCCTGATCGTCATAGATCACTCTAGCGATTTCCTCTGATGCCTGATAGGCGGTGGTCTGCTGCTGGACGATCATCAGGGCTTTAGGGAAAGGCCTGTCCTTGACCACTTTATCAAGTACCACAAGTTCAGTGAAGGTTTCGTTTGGATCGATATAGCTGAAGATGTCGTCTTCGAAAGTATTCACATAGAGAATATCCACACCCAATTTGTTTAGCACGATGAGAAATAAGGCTTCATGAGGTTTGATATCACCATAGAAGATCACTTTTGGATTGTATTGATTCTCATAGCCGAGCGCAGAAAAGAGTTGGGGAACAAAGTCGGACATCCAACCGATAAGCTTGATGCAGACATTCTTAAATTTAGCGGTGGGCATACTTTCATTGCCGTCAATCGCTACGATAAGGGTATCCCTTAACGCCTGGTATGCGTGTTCTTTTACAAAGTCGTGTTTGATGAATCCAAAGACGCCGCAGCCTTTGAGCATTTCAACAAAACTCTCAAGTTTTGTGAGGTCCATCGTCTCGTATACCGGCCAGATATCTTTGGTGATCGCTGTGATCTCCTGATAGTTGCCTATGGGGATAGATGAGGTGATCAGTTTATATAATCCAACCTTATCGGAGAAGAACTTATCAAGATGATAAAGTCGATTGTTATACATGCTTTCGTTTACGTCGGTTCCTATGTACCTTACAAAATAAGAAGGAATGATCGGCGAAGGCTCACCGACATATCCCGCTCTATTTCTAAGAGGTTCTTTCAGGTTGTCAAGAGTTCCTGACATACGCTTATGCGTGATGATCACCTTAGAAGAAATAGGTGCTTTGGGTACTGGACGTTTAGGCGCGGACTTAAGGGGTACAGATGGTCTAGTAAAGGGTTTATCCGATGCCCCTGTGGTTTTAGGAGCGGTGGTCGAACTTGGGGATCCGGGCTGATGTCTGGAGTTAGCACCTGAAAAAGGTGGATTGACCTTAAGTTCAAGACTGTTTTGATTATCTATCCACTGAAGTTCCTGGCTGAAAAAGCCTGAAAACTGACCCTTGTCCTGCTTTTTAAACGAGGCAAACAATTGATCGAAGCCAAGGAATCTTAAAAAAATAAAGAAGTAGGTGGCATGAGTGCTTATCTGGCCGTAATAGATCAATTTTGGATTTAAAGGATGTTCATCCAGGCGCTCGCTGTCGAACTTGCTTGATTTGATATAGGTTTCATACCAGAAGATGATTTTGATCACCAAGTTCAACAGGCGACTTTTATTGAAGTTCGTATCCTCATCCCGATAGATGGAAAGCACAGACACGAACGAACTTTTCACATGATCCGGAGCTTCTGGAAGCAAACGGTCGGCAAGCTGCACCAAGTCGTTTTCTGGCTCTGTCAGTGACGAAAAAACAGCCTTCACATGATTGATAAGCGCCGGTTGGGCCGCTGAGGGCATCTGATCCTGAATGACAAGGCAAACCGCATGTTGCTGTACACATTTGGCGATCGCCTGATTGAAATTTCGAACTTCTTCCTCTTCGGTTTTATTGACGCCGTTATAAAAGGCACTGATCACTGGTATCTGATTGGTGGCTGTAAAACCCGGTCGTCTTTTATAGGGCAAGAAAAGGTCTGCGAAAACGTTTCTTGTGACAAAGGGTTGAACGGTCCCATTCCTTGTAAGTTTCATAGCTAACCTCTCGTTAGTATTGTCGCTTCATCGTAGTATTCATTGGAATTATTATAGCATACTAATTGCGCCTACATCAAAATATGGAGGGGGAATTGTTTAAATTTTACATAGTTTATTCACAGTTTGTTAATGTTTACTGGATACAATGATACAAGAAATTGCTAATACCGTTGTTAATTTATGTTATTAACATTACAGATTATTCCTCATCCGTGATTCAGTGGATTCGGTTATGTTATAATTGTAATGGTGATGACGATTTAGAAACATACATACTAACTGCACAAATGATGAATAGGAGGTGTTTCTGATTGGTTGAGATCAATCGGAGAATATTATGGCTGTAAATTTAACTAAAGGACAAAAGGTAGATTTGACAAAAGGCAATCCAGGCATGGACAAGGTAGTGGTCGGATTGGGTTGGGATACCAACAAATATGACGGCGCTCAGGATTTTGATTTGGACTCAGCGGCTTTCTTGACAAACGCTCAAGGAAAGGTAGTGGCGGATTCCGACTTCATCTTCTTCAACAATCTGGTCCATCCATCACAAGCTGTGAAGCATTTAGGCGACAACCTGACTGGAGAAGGTGAAGGAGACGACGAGCAACTGGTTGTCACACTTTCAAAAGTTCCGGCAGAATATGAAAAGATTTCTTTCACAGTGACCATTCACGATGCGGAGGCAAGAGGACAGAACTTCGGTCAGATTTCAAACGCTTTCATCAGAATCGTAAATGAAGCTACAAACGAAGAGCTGATCCGATACGACCTAAGTGAAGATTACAGTATCGAAACAGCGGTTGTTGTCGCTGAGCTGTATAAGCATAACGGCGAATGGAAATTCGCGGCGATCGGAGCAGGCTTCGAAGGTGGTCTCGCATCGCTTTGTCAAAACTTTGGGATCAACGTATAGACTGAATTTAGGAGGCGCATATGGCAATTTCACTGGTTAAAGGGCAAAAAATCGATTTAACAAAAGGAAACAATCTGAATAAGGCAGTGATCGGTCTCGGCTGGGATACGAATAAATACGATGGAGCATCTGATTTTGACCTAGATGCGTCAGCATTCCTTCTTGATGCGAACGGCAAGGCTCAAAATGATTATGATTTCTTATTTTATAACAACCTGGCCCATCCTTCAGGTGGCGTCACCCATACTGGTGACAACCGTACTGGCGAGGGTGAGGGTGACGACGAGCAGATCAAACTTGAATTTTCAAAGATCCCTGCTTCTATCAATACGATCGCCATCACGGTTACGATTCATGATGCAATCGCAAGGGCACAGAACTTCGGACAGGTTTCCAACGCGTTTGTTCGTGTCTTTAACGAGGAGACAAACGAAGAAATCGTTCGTTACGATTTGACAGAGGAGTACTCTATCGAGACGGCGATGGTGGTTTGTGAGATCTACAGACATAACAACGAGTGGAAATTCAATGCGATCGGTAGCGGATTCCAAGGCGGACTTGATGCGCTTTGCAAAAACTACGGACTAGACGTATAAGGCTAAGGATAGGTGTGAATAATGAGTATAAATTTAACTAAAGGGCAAAAAATAGATCTTTCCAAAGGAAAACCCAACCTATCAAAACTTATGGTAGGGCTTGGTTGGGATCCTGTTCAAAAAAAAGCTGGGCTTCTAGGCAGCCTGTTCGGCGGTGGCGGTGCGAACATCGACTGTGACGCTTCTGCGATCCTACTTGATAAAAGCGGAAAAATGAAAGGCAAGTCCAATCTGATCTACTACGGTAATCTCAAAAATGATAACCGAAGCGTGGTCCATCAGGGGGATAATCTGACTGGTGACGGCGATGGTGATGATGAGCAAATCCTATTGGATTTAGCGAATGTTCCAACCGAAATCGATAAAATTGTCTTCGTAGTCAATATTTATGACTGTGCGACTCGTAAACAAGATTTTGGAATGATTCAAAACGCGTTTATTAGAATCGTCGACATGAACAACTCAAATGAAATGTGCAAGTATCGATTGAGTGAGGACTACGCTGGCAAGACATCACTTGTGGTAGGTGAAATCTATCGTGACGCCGCGGACTGGAAGTTTGGTGCGATCGGTCAGGGAACCAACCATAATTCGCTATCAGAATTAATTAAACAGTACACGTAATCGTGTAGTTAACAAGTGTATCCATACATGGTATGAAGCAGTCCAAATGGACTGCTTCAGTTTGTTAAGGAGTATCAAATGAAGTATTTCAATTATCTTTCCACTGAAAAAATCAATCGTATTTTTTTCAAGGCCCCAGTTCCGATAACTATTGATTCTCCTGTTCAAGAGCTGAGGTATGGCTTAGGCGGCACGCTTTACATGCCACCTACGACGATAGATTTCCACTCGATTATCGTCAACAAGAAAATCAGCGGACTTGGCAGTATGGTAATCTGCCTTGAGGATGCGATAAAAGACCATGAAGTTGAACTCGCAGAACAAGCGCTGATCGCTGGGCTTTCTGAGCTTAAAAAAGCGATGATGTCGGGTCTGATCGACAAGGCGCAGCTACCTTTTATTTTCATACGCGTACGAAACGCAAGCCACCTTGAGAAACTGACGGACAGGCTTTGTGAGTTCGAAGACGTTTTTTTAGGCTTTGTGTTTCCCAAATTTGATCAAAACAACTCAGAAGAGTTCATTCAGGCTTTTTTGAAGTTTAAAAATAAAACTGTATCACCAAAGTACTTCATGCCGATTCTGGAATCGGAAGAGATAATCTATGTGGAGAGACGAACTGAAGCTCTCCTAAAGATAAAATCCGATTTGGACTTTGTCAAAGACCATGTGCTGAATGTGAGAATTGGGGCGACAGATTTTTGCTCGAATTTTGGAATCAGAAGGAGCAAGGACTTCACCATCTATCAAATCCATACCGTCAGGGACTGCATCACAGAAATTCTCAACGTATTTTCGAGAAGTTCAAGCGAATACGTGGTATCGGGCAGCGTTTGGGAGTATTTTGATGTGAACATGAGGTTTTTAAAACCTCAGCTGCGGGCCACTCCCTTCACAGAAAGGTTCGGTAAACTCGGAGAACTTAGAAGAAAGAAAATGCTATCCGCCAATTTCGATGCGCTCATCAAGGAGCTCATCGAAGATAAGGAGAATGGAATAGTAGGTAAAACGGTGATACACCCTTCGCATCTGACCATTGTCAACGCCATACATGTCGTCACCCATGAGGAATACAGCGATGCACTCTCCATTATGGGTGAAGCTCAGAGCGGTGGAGTGATAAGGAGCGAGTATAGCAATAAGATGAATGAGATAAAGCCCCATATCAATTGGGCGAGGAAGTTGTTGATGAAAGCAGAAATCTACGGTGTGCTGAATAAGGGTTTTGATTATTTGTCACTTTTACCGCAAGAAGAGGTCGAAAGCAGTGAAAAATAGAGTGCATGAGCATTATGAACTAAAGATCGGTATTTTAAATAATCCCTTCGGAATTGAACCGTCGCAGCTATTCACTTTGGCTACAAGAAACAATCCCAAGAGACGATTCTTATTCGTGTCGAAAGTTTTAGGTAAGCATTTGGATGTCGATCCGAAGACGGCTCTTGCTGCTGGAAGGTTGCTGGCGCTTCGTTATTTCGAGTCTAAAAACGAGAACCTGGCTTACGACCGCCATAAGGTCATCGAAGCTGTAAAAGGAACTCAGTCACATTCGTTTACATTTGAAAGAGGATACAAGCTGGATGAAAACGTAGCCGTATTAGGTTTTGCAGAAACCGCTACGGCACTTGGACATTCTGTCTTCAGCGCATTTGAAGACGCCGGCGTTTATTACCATACAACAAGAGAAAACTATCAAACCGTCGAAAGCTCACTGAAATTTGAAGAAGAGCATTCCCATGCTACAACGCATTATCTTTATGAAGATGAAGACAAAAGACTGAACAGCTATGGGAATGTCATCTTAGTGGATGATGAGATTTCAACGGGTAACACACTACTGAATATCATAAGATCGATTAAGGCGAAGGCAGGTAACAGAAAGTTCACCGTGCTGACGATTCTAGATTGGCGCAGCGAGCAAAGCAGAAAGAAGTTTGAGACCTTCATGATCGAAGAAGGCGTCGAAATAGAGGTCTTCAGCCTGCTGGAAGGCACACTGGACCGCGTTGAGAATTTTGATATGAGTCAGATGGTTCTGCCTGTGACTCCTGCGTATCCTTCGACGAAAGACAATCAGAAAAAGCAACTGCCTGATTACCGTCCTTTGCTGATGCCTTCTTATGGGAAGAAGCTAGATCACAGCATAGCGGATGCCGGATACGGATCCTATACGGGTAGGTTCGGACTTACGGGTGACCACAACAAGTATTTGAGCCGTCAGGCTGCGGAGTTTGCCAAAGTGATCCAGCCGAATGTCGTGGGGAAAACACTTGTGCTTGGTCTTGAAGAGAACATGTATGTTCCCCTTCTCATCGCATCTGAGTTAAAGGGACAGCTTTCCTTTAGATCGACGACAAGGAGTCCGATCCTGTATTTTGACGATGTAGACTATCCCATCAATGAGGCGGTAGCTCTTAAGAGCACTTATCAAAAAGAGGTTGTCAACTATCTTTACAACATGAAAAAGAATGCTTATGATACCGTGCTGATCGTTGCTGAGAAAGCTTCGGATAAGCATGCCCTTAAAGAGCTTTATGAATATATTTGTGATAAGTGCGATCATGCCTTTGTCTATCTGATTGAGGAGGGGCGTAAAAAAATAGCCGATCCCGATAAAATAGGAAGCTACCCGGCGGATGACGTCGTTTTCTTACTGAAGGAAATTGACGGACAGATCAGGGAGCAGGACAATCAGGTTAGAGAACAGGCGATACAGTCCGGAGTGCATTATTCGGAGATGTTGCCGATCGAGTATAAGCCTTCTAAAGAGTATTTGGACCTTTATCACCACGCGATGGATAGCAACGCAAAAAAACTGGCAGCTGCCGTGGGAGCCGTTTCAGAAAGAATCGCAAGTTACCATGACAAGGACTTTGTACTTGTATCGCTGGCAAGGGCCGGAACGCCTGCGGGAGTGCTGATCAAGCGCTATCTTGAACAGGTGGTCCATAAAAAGGTCGACCATTACAGCGTATCCATCATTAGAGGAAAAGGCATCGATGAAAATGCCATCCATTACATTTTGAATAAACATCCTGGAAAAACACTTCAGTTTATCGATGGATGGACTGGAAAAGGTGCGATAACCAATGAGTTGGTTGATGCGATCGACAGTTTCGAAAGCCGATTTGGAGCACAGAAGCTTCTATGCAAAGAGCTGGCGGTGATTGCGGATCCTGCGCACTGCGTAAGGCTTTATGGGACAAGGGATGATTTCTTGATTCCCAACGCCTGCCTAAACTCGACCGTATCAGGACTATTGAGCAGAACCATTCATAGGAGCGATTTGATAGGACTAGACGATTTTCATGGGGTGAAGTTTTATAGAGAGCTGATGGAGGAGGATTTGTCGAATGAGTTCATAGAACAAATCGCTTCACATTACCAGGATACAGGACTCGAGCTTGACCGACAGGAGTTTGTGATCGATCCTTGTGAGCCTTCTTGGCTTGGCGTGGAGGATGTGAACCGGATCATGGATGATTTCGGCATTGATAACGTTCATTTCGTAAAACCAGGTGTAGGTGAGACAACCAGGGTGCTCCTAAGGAGGATTCCATGGAAGATTCTAATCAATGAAAAGGCGAGGGGAATCGATCATATCATCCAACTCGCCAGAGAAAAGGGAATTGCTGTGGAAACCTATCCGCTAAAAGCATACAACTGTTGCGGTATTGTCAAATCGCTCAAAGGAGAATAAATTGAAAGTATTCGCTAGCGATCTGGACCAGACGCTGATTTTTTCAAAACGTTGGATTCCAAATGTCGAAGAGGAACTGAAATGTATAGAGAGGTACGGCGACGGTGGCCGGTCATACATGCTTGAAGAGGCTGAGAGACTTCTATTGAGCATTCAAGATGAATTTGAGTTTGTACCTGTCACCACGCGAACACGAGAGCAGTACGACCGGATAGCATTTGAGGTTGAGCCGCAATATGCCATCTGCTGCAACGGTGGAGTGGTGCTGATAGATGGAGAACCCGACGAGAAGTGGGACCGGGCAATCGCCAAAAAAATGGAAGGGGTAAGGTCGCTCAGTGAAGTCAAAAAAACTGTGGAGAACGCCGTTGATGAGTATGACGGCATCCGCATCAGAACTGTAGAGCAATTATTCCTTTATGTGATCCTAAAAGACAAGAAACTTGCAAAGCAGGTCGAGATTTGCTTAGCCAAGGTCTTTTCATCAACCAAGTGGTCGATCTACCAGCATGGGAGTAAAGTCTACGTCATGCCTAAGTTTCTTACAAAAGCATCCGCCCTTAGCTATTTGCTAGAGAAGTTGGATGCAAAAAAAACGGTGACATCCGGTGACTCAAGGCTAGACTTTGGTATGCGAGAGGTATCCGATTGGTTTATCACGCCAGGTCATGTGGATTTTTCCGGTGACTACAACTGTGACGGGGAAGGACTTGAAAGCGGACTTGAGACACTAACAGAAGCATATCGCTATTTATCCAGGAAAAATTAAAGTTTTGTCATTTAACTTTGATTGTAACTTACCTATGGGAACGTTATAATAACAGAAGACTTACTATGAAAAAGAGAGGTAATTATGGATATTTTATTATTGGTGATTGGATTTATATTACTTGTAAAGGGTGCCGATTATTTTGTTGACGGTTCTGCTTCGATTGCAAAGAAGTTTAGAATACCTTCGATTGTAATCGGTTTAACACTTGTGGCATTTGGTACAAGCGCTCCTGAACTTGCTGTAAGTATCGATGCGGCACTAGCAAAATCGAATGGTCTTGTATTTGGTAATGTAATCGGGTCAAATATCGTCAATACGTTATTTGTACTTGGTTTGTCAGCGGCGATCAAGCCGATTAGGGTAACACTTCAAACTGTGTTTAAAGAAATGCCATTTGTAATTATCGCAACAGTCGCTATGATGCTGATGTCGATGGATCAGTTGATCGACGGTAGTGAGAGTATCATAACAAAAGTGGACGGATGGTTGCTGCTTATTTTCTTTGCAATCTATTTCTATTCCATGATTGAAATCATTATTTTAGGCAAAGAGAAACATGAGCTTGAAGAAATTGAGTTGATGCCTTTTCCAAAGAGTATCTTACTGACTGTTGGCGGATTGGTTGCAATCGTCTTCGGTGCGGACCTGACGGTAAAGGGTGCAGTTGGAATTGCCGATGCGCTCGGATTGTCTGAAACACTCATCGGTCTGACTGTGGTTGCCATAGGAACTTCTTTACCTGAACTGATCACTTCTGTTGTGGCGGCTAAAAAGGGTGAAAATGATATCGCAGTGGGTAACATCGTAGGATCGAACATCTTCAACATTCTTCTTGTACTTGGTGTTTCTGCGACGATCAATCCAATTCAAATCGCAGCTGAAAACTATATCGACCTGTTCATCTTGCTTGCAGCGATGGTTGTCTCAGTACCGCTGATGTACACAGGCAAGAGACTATCTCGTGGTGAGGGAGTCTTCATGGTTTCTGGATATGTGGCATATATGGTTTACTTGGTAGTTCGCACGATCGGCTAATCGTGGTAGTATAGACGTCATTTGGGGTATTAAGTCCTAAATGGCGTTTATTTGATTGAGGGGATGAAACGATGAAAAAAATAATTTTAGATGTAGACACAGGTGTCGATGACGCAGTGGGAATTATGGTCGCTGTGGGTGATAAGAATCTTGAGCTGATGGCAGTAACGACCGTTGCGGGGAATGTCTCGTTGGAGACTGCTTATATCAATTCATATAGGGTGCTTGACATGTTGGGCAAAAACCCGAGGCAGCTTGTGTTCGCAGGATGTCAAGAGAATGTTCTAGAAAGAGATGTACGCGCCCATGAAGTACATGGTATCGACGGTCTTAATGGAATGCTACGCGACAAGCGCTATGAGCTTTGTGATGTACACGGTGTACTAAAGATCATAGAACTGATCAGAGCAAATCCAAATAGGATTACCTTTGTGGGAACAGCCCCAATCACCAATTTGGCACTCGCGATAAAACTTGCCCCGGATATCGTTACAAAACTACAAGAGGTCATACTCATGTCGGGTGCCTATACCGTACCTGGAAATGTGACTCCGGTTGCTGAATTCAATGCTTACGGCGACCCTGTCGCCTTACAGATTGTACTCGATGCGGGATTCAAAAAGCTCAAATTGATCGGTCTGGATGTCACGAAAAAGACTCTGATGAGCGCGAATCGCATCATGACGATCGAAGATGAAAAAACAGCCAGTTTTGTGATGGCGCTTACTGAGTCTTATCGAAAACTATATTGGGATCTGGACCGTCTGGACGGTTGCGCGATGCATGACCCGCTTGCGGTGACCATGGTCAATCACAGTGATTTCTGTGTCTTTAGAGAAGCTTTTGTGCAAGTGGTGATCAATGACGGCATCACACATGGGCAGACCGTCTGCGATTTCAAAAAACAACCGAATGCGCTTGTCGCAGTCGAAGTGGACAGCGATAAGGCACTTGAATATATGATTCGGTCGCTTGATCGTGTGAAATGCCATGAGTAGGTGATGGATAGTCAGTTGTGGCAATAAAAAAGCGCCCTACTAGTGGCAGCAGAGGCTGTAACCACTAGGGGCGCTCAAGTGGTCGTAAAACCACTACTCATCGATATGATAAACAACATGTTCAATCACAACACTTAACTCTGATTTTAGGTCGATTGTCAGTGGATGATCGGGATTCGCACTTTTCAGAATTTCGACCACAGGTCTTAGGGGAATGTCCCTGTTACTTGCGATGATTTCTCCGATATCTCCATTTGAAAGCTTTACATAGGTACCCACCGGGTAGGCAAGCACGCGTTTGGCGAATACGTTGACAAGCGAGAAGTCGAAAAGCTTTCCTGCATCGCCCATGATTTTCTCAAGTGCTTCGTTGGGGTGATAAGCAGGTCTGAAGGGCCGATCGCTTGTTAATGCGTCATAGGTATCCGCTATGGCGATTATTTTTGCCAGCATATTAATCTCGTCGCCTTTAAGTCCATTGGGGTAGCCAGATCCATCAATTCTCTCGTGATGCTGCAAGATAAGATTTCTGGTGTTCACAGGAATATCACTGTAGTTTCTGACAAAGTCAAATCCTTTGCGAACATGGGTCTCAATGGTATGGCGCTCCTGATTGTCTATTTCACCCTTTTTTTGTAGGGGGGTCTGATCGATGAGATTATTGCCGACATCCATCAACAGGGCTGCGACAATCAATCTTCTCAAATCATTTTCATTCAGATGGATTTCAAGTCCGATGAGTAAACTTAGAACTGCCGTATTAACGGCGTGCTCATAGAGGTAGTTATCCATTTTTTTTATGTCGACCATTTCAACAAGCGCGTTCTTGTTCGAAAAAACCTCAGTCAGGATATCTTCAACCATTTTATTGAGATTTGTGATATGTACATTTTCTTTAAACATACTCACTTTGCCTGATTTGATATTTCGTTCTGTTTCTTCAGAAACAAACTCGTCATAGACGCTTTTCACCTTGTTGATTGCCTCATAACGGAGCTGAGGACTGATGATATCTGTAAGTGTCTCGATATCGTCTTTGTGATCGGTTATGTAAATCGATAGGATTTGCTGTGATTCGATTTTTTTAATCAATCGCTCGGTTAGCGTGATACCGGCCTTAAGCAGAATCCTGCCTTGGTCATCGTAGATTGCTTGCGCGATTATCTCTCCAGTTTTAGCGTTTGTTAAAGGTATACGTCTCATAATTACTCCAATATTTTTATGAATATGCTATTATATTATAGTAGCATAAAAGTTGTGATGTGAAAACAAGATGCGGGCGAATAGGTCTGCAGAGAGGTCTGATTTTTAAAAAGGAGAAATCAATTTGAATAGCAGAATAATGAAAGTCATCGAAAACATGAAAAAAAATGATTTGTCTTCGCTTATCATCTCTTCACCGGATGCCATTTTTTATCTGACCGGAGAGACGATTCATCCAGGTGAACGGCTGATGACACTTGTTGTGACAATAAGCAAAAAAATAACGCTGGTACTTCCTACGATGTTTGAAGTATCTCAAACGCCTTTTGAAGTGAAGTATTTTAGCGACGATGAGAAACCGCTCGAGTGGGTGGCTGAACTTATCGACACTAGCGGATCAGTAGGAATCGATAAGGATTGGCCGGCTCGATTTTTACTGGGGCTGATGGAACTTTGTCCAGATGTGTCCTTTGTAAACGGTTCAGCTGCCGTCGACAAGGCAAGGCTGAACAAGGATAGCGAGGAAGTTGTCTTGATGAAGGAGGCGTCGCTTCTTAATGACCGCGCCATGGAGAAGGTGAGAACCTTGCTAGAATCGGGCAACTTGACTGAAGTAGAACTTAAAAGACGTATTCCTGAAATATTCTCATCTGTTGGAGCCGGTGGAAATTCATTCGAACCGATCGTTTGCTTCGGAAAAGGAGCAGCCGAACCACATCATCATTCAGATGAAACCGAACTTCAGCAAGGTTCGATCATTATCGATATGGGCTGCGTATACAAGGGCTATTGCTCGGATATGACTAGAAGCTTTTATTACGGCGAGGTAAGCGACAAATATGCGAAGGCTTATGAGGCTGTGCTAGCTGGAAATGAAGCGGCTCTTTCGCTGGTTAAGCCCGGTGTCAGACTATCAGCCATCGACCATGCGGCAAGAAGCGTGATAGAAAAAGCTGGCTTTGGAGAGTACTTTGTCCATAGGACCGGTCATGGAATTGGTATTGAAGTTCATGAGTTTCCTGATGTGAGCGCATCTAGCGATGCGGTGTGTGAGCCAGGTATGATTTTTTCAGTCGAACCGGGAGTGTACATAAAAAATGAATTCGGTATTCGCATAGAGGATCTTGTGTTAGTCACAGAAGACGGTCATGAGGTACTTAACAGGTATCCAAAGGACTTATCGATCATACATCCTAAAGGATAGAAAAAAGACACGTCCACCGATTTACTCGGACGTGTCTTTTTTGCTGAACTGAAGAAAGTTAGAAATGGAGATGTTCTCTTCAAACTGTTCGAAATCATTATATGCAAGACGCTGATAGCTCAAATTTTCTTCTTTCAACTCTTTGAAGTGCCTAATTGAAAGATCGACATATCGATTATCGATGTATCCCTGCACCACCATATCGATCAGGATATCGATGATCTTCTCCTCGGTCAGGTGGGTCCTGTAAGGCCTTTCTTCAGTGAGTGCGGTAAAGAGGTCTGCAACAGCCACAAGACGTGCATAGTCGATCAGCTGGTTTTCTTTTAGATGGTAGGGGTAGCCCGATCCGTCAAGCCGTTCATGATGAAAGGAAGCGATCTTGGCAATCAAATCAAACCCATCCACATTTTTGAGTATTTCATAAGTGTAGAAGGTATGGGCCTTGATAAGGCTGTATTCATCTACTGTCAGTTTTCCCGGCTTATCAAGTATTTCTTTGCCGACTGCTACTTTACCGATATCATGGAAGTAGCCCGATACTTCGATGAGCTCCTGTTCTTCAAGTGGAACACCCGCCAGTTCAGCAAGCTTTCGAGCTACCTTGGATACCCCGATCGAATGAGCTGCCGTGAAGCGGCTTCTGTAATCGATGGCCGAGATGAATAACTTGCCGATATGAAAAAGTTCATCGATGCTATGGATCCTATAATCGTGCTTTAGTGACCTTTTAACGTGTTCTTTCGTGCGGTCGTAATCCATGTTCAGCCAGAAGGCCTCGATTTTGCTCACATCCCTAAAGATATTGACCAAAATCGGTGCGAATCTGCTTCCGCTGTCGGCAACGATTCTGTCCGTGATTTTCTTGCGCTGGAGCAGGAGCGGTCGTTTTGAATCGATCAGCACTGCGATCCGATCGTCAAGAAATAGAATTTGGGAAAGCAGAGGCGCCTTGTTGACACCGTTGTTAAAGGGGGTATGGTGGTGCAATACGATTTCTGCGATATCGTTAAAGCTCGGATACATGTTGATCAGCAGATAGCCGGTGCGCGCATGTTTTTCTGTATCTTCAAACTCGTAATAGGTAAGATTCAATTTATCTTCTGACTTGAAAATGCCGATATCATGTAATAGGGCGGACAGAATCAAGGTATTGATGTCTTTGGGATTTAGAGCGAGCCTCTCTGCGAGCATAAATGAAATATAGGCGACGGTCATATGGTGGTGGTAAAGCCTCTTATCCAATAAATCCAGCGCTTCTGAAAACGCGAAAACCAAATCATTGCGCGATATGTTTAACTTCATGAATTCCTCCTTTGCTTACGACATATTCATATCCAAATTCACATGAATCATGCACTTTTACATAATATATTGCTAATTGGAAAAATAATTTACAAAAAAAGTTTATTCGGTTATCTAAATGGGAATTAACTAGGTGAATGTTTACTTCTGGAATAATGTGGTTTTTTGAAACCTGCTAGTTGGTGGTGCGAGATGGACGAGAGAATACGAAAACAACTTATTTCTCAGTTGAACGAACTGGAGAATACTCTGAAAACATGCGGTAATACGGATGTTATTAAGGCGTGCGGTAGGTTGATCGAGGTGATCAACGACCAGGACGAATCCAATCTGAGCGGCGAGCTGACATCAAGCTTTATCTATGATGTGTTACACAATGCCAATGTGGTTGTGTTTGAATGGACCCTGACACCGGATTCACCGACAAAATATGTCACTGAGAACATCAGCCAATTCGGCTATATGCCCGAGGATTTCTATACAGGAAAATTCAAAGACTACTGGGAGTTCATCCACCCTGAAGATCGTGGGATTGCCAAAAGCAATGTGGATACCGCCCGTCAGCTTGGTTTAAACGAGTTTAGACATATCTATCGGATAAAAACCTCAAGCGGTCAGTCCAGATGGGTAGAGGAACGGCTTGTGATTGAAAGAGATTCTTATGGAAACCTCTTGGCCGAAAAAGGAGTTCTCTTTGATATAACTGAGCGTAAGCTGCTTGAACTTAAACTGGAACAAAGCAAGATCCGTTACCAGCGACTATACGAAAATGCTGGTGTCATGATGTTCACCTTCGATAAAAACGGCAGCATCGTATCCGCCAATCGAAAATGTGTCGAGATTCTTGGCGAGAGTAGGGCGCGATTGCTTAATCGAAAGATTTCGAGCTTGTTGTCGCCCGCTCAGCAAAAGAGAAATCAGGCCATCGATATGCTTGATTTCGCTCAGCGTAACTTAGACAAAGAGTTTGAACTGGATGTGATCCATGCCAGCGGAAAACTGCTGACCTTGAATATCAAACTCAATCCGATTCTACACGAAGGAGAAATAGTGGAGTTCGAGGGTATCGGACACGATATCACACAAAAGAAAGTCAAAGAGAGGCAACTGACCTATTTGACCTACCACGACAAACTGACAGGTCTTTTCAACAGGGCCTACTTTGACGAGAAACTTGGCCAGTTAAACCGTGCCGGCGCATATCCTTTTTCGATCATTGTCGGAGATATGAACGGGCTTAAGGATGTTAACGATCTATTAGGACATGATTCAGGAGATCAGCTGCTGATTGACATGGCTAAAATTTTAAAAAACGCATGTAGAGAGACCGACATCATCGCAAGATATGGGGGCGATGAGTTTCTTGTTCTAATTCCCCATGGAGATGAAGTTGTAGCGGATCGGATTATAAAAAGCATAGAATCACAAACGAAGGATTCTCAGAAGTCCATGCTGAAGCCGTCGATAGCCCTTGGAGCAGCTACGATACATGATGAAAGCTTAAGCGTCGAGCAATTGATTCAACTTGCAGATGATGCCATGTATGCTCAAAAAGCCTGCTGCCTGCAATCCTCCAGGTCAAAGCTGAATGAAAATCTGAGTGTCGCTATCGACAAATTGCCAAAAAGCTCAAGAGAAAAATCTGAACGCTTGAGAAAACTCGCATACCCTCTTGGAATTTCTTTAGGAATGGACCCTATCTTACTAGAACGGCTCAACCTGGCTGTGACGCTCCACGACCTCGGTCAAATAGGTCTTCCGCATTCAATATTGGTCAAGAAGGGTAAGTTCGAAGAGTCCGAATATGAGCTGATGAAAAAGCACACCGAAATAGGCTACCGGATACTTTCGAAATATCATGTCGACGACCATCTTTTGAATACCGTCAGATACCATCATGAATGGTATGACGGGTCTGGTTATCCTGTGGGTCTCAAGGGGGAACAGATTCCCCTTTGCGCACGTATCATTGCGGTTTTAGAAGCATACGACGCAATGATCAGGTCTAGAAGTTATCGCAAGAAAAGAAGCCCAAAAGAAGCGGTTGAAGAACTGCTTAGGCATGCGGGAACACAATTTGACAAGTGTGTGGTAAAATCCCTGGAGCAGATGGTTATTGGCGGTATTAAACTGGAAGAAGGGCAAGGTAACAAAATTATTCAGCGTATCTGACAAAAGGCCGTGAAAAGACTGCTTTTACAGTCTTTTTGTGTTAGCCTATAACATACGTGTTAAAAATAAAATGTAATCGAACTGCAAAATTGGAGAGGTGACTAATGAAAGCCATACAAATCAATAGGCAATATGCATCTGTAGAAGCTGAAAAACTAGAGGCATTATCGAAAGATGCTATCGAAGCACTGAAAAAGTTACATAACAAGACAGGTAAGGGCAATGACTTTCTAGGTTGGGTCGATTATCCTGAGCTTTTGACTGAAGAGATCGTCACTGAACTTAAAGAAACCGCAGACCATATAAGAAAAGAAGCGGACGTCTTGTTGGTAGTAGGTATCGGCGGATCTTATCTAGGGGCCAAGAGCGTGATTGAAGCGTTAACTGAACCCTTCCAGTCGGAAATAGCGATCAAGGAAGGTAAAGGTCTTAGAATCTACTTTGTAGGACATCAGATGAGTTCAAGCTACCTAAAAGGTTTAATGAACCATATTAAGGATGAACGGGTATTTGTGAATGTGATTTCAAAATCTGGAACGACAACAGAGCCTGCTGTCGCATTTAGAATGATTAAGACATTTATGGAAGAGAAATACGGCGAGGACTACGCAAAACGTATTATAGCCACTACGGATAAGAGCCGAGGCGCCTTAAGAACACTTGCAAATCAGACTGGAATGAAAAGCTATGTAATTCCTGATGATGTCGGTGGACGATTTTCAGTATTCACTCCTGTAGGCCTGTTGCCAATCGCTTGTGCGGGTATCGATATCGCGGCACTTGTAAAAGGCGCACAGGTAGCGTTTGAAGAAACAAAAAATGAAAACTGGGAACAGAACATCGCTCTTCAATATGCGATGTTAAGAAGTGAACTCTATGCGAATGGTAAAAAGTCTGAAATCCTTGTAAATTACGAGCCGGCCATCTCCTTTGTCGCAGAGTGGTGGAAACAGTTATATGGCGAAAGTGAAGGCAAAGACGGCAAGGGTCTTCTACCTCATGCCATGAGTTTCACAACAGACCTTCACTCACTTGGCCAATACGTTCAAGAAGGTGAAAGAATTCTTTTTGAAACCGTAATCAATATCGCTGAAGATAGTACGCCGGTTTATGTGGAAGAGGATGCGCAAGATCTTGACGGACTTAATTATCTTGCAGGAAAATCCGTCTATGACATCAATCAGTTTGCGATGCAGGGAACATTACTTGCCCATGTCGAAGGTGGAGTGCCGAATATCATCATCAACATGGCGAAGCTTGACGCATATCATATCGGATATATGTACTACTTCTTTATGAAGTCATGCGGTATCAGCGGTTATATGCTTGATGTGAATCCATTTGACCAACCGGGCGTGGAAGCATATAAGAAAAACATGTTCGGATTGCTCGGTAAACCTGGCTTTGAAGCGCTTGGTGAAGAGTTGAGAGAGAAATTGAAGTAAGGGATAAAGATTAAAGAGTAAAAGGGCTGATTGATGAACAGCCCTTTTTTTATAGGTCGAATGCTTTGGCTATGTGGGTGACGGCTTGTTGTTTTAGCGCTTTTGGAAGTGTGTAGGAGATGCTGATCTCGCTGGTGGTGACTTGGTAGAAGGGAATGTCGTGTGCTGCGAAGATGTCAAATAGTTTGGATGCGACTCCGGTCTGGCTGACCATGCCAACACCGACAACGGATAATTTGACGACGTTATCGTCAAAGTTGAATGTCGCGCCGTCGTTGTCCATAAGGCTTTGCCTTAAGATCTGCGAGACGATTTCAGCGTCGTCCTTCAAAGTGGTGAAGGATAAGGTGACAAAGCCGTCGTATGGAGCCGTTTGAGAAATCATATCGACTAGAACGTTCTCCTGAGCAAGTGACGCGAAAAGTCTGGCGATGCGCTTATAGTCATACGGCATGCGCGTGACTGTTGCCATCAAGCAATTGTCTGTAACTGTCAGTCCTGTGACTGCCTTTTGTTCCATAGTCTCATCCAGCTCCTTTACTAGTGTTCCCGGGATATCCATTGTGTTTAATCCGATGATCAGCGGTACATTGTATTTATGTCCTACCTCAATCGCTCGTGTCTCCATGATGCCGGCGCCGGTGCTGGCCATTTCAAGCATTTCGTCATAACTGACCACATCTAATTTTTTAGCAGCTGGGTAAAGGCGTGGATCGATACTGTAGACCCCATCCACATCGGTGTAGATCTCACAGGTCCCTCCTAAAGCCGCCGACAGGGAAACCGCAGTGGTATCTGATCCACCTCGTCCGAGTGTTGTGATGTCGCCGAGGTCTGTCACACCTTGAAAACCTGCGACCACCACGATTGAACCTTTGTCCAGGTGTGCCTGGATTCGGTCGGATTCAATATTTTGAATTCTTGCTTTAGAGTGGATTGCGTCGGTTTTTATGCCAGCCTGCGCACCTGTCAGACACACCGCATCGATTCCTTGCGCCTTGAGGGCCATGGACAAGAGCGCGATTGAAACTTGTTCACCTGTTGCAAGAAGCATGTCCATGTCTCTTTTGTCGGGTTTTGCAGTCAGAGAACCTGCAAGCGATACGAGATGATCGGTTGATTTTCCCATAGCAGAAACTACGATTACCAGTTGCTGACCTGATCGATGCCTTAGCATCAGTTTTTTTGCGATAGTTTGCATTTTTAGTGTGGTGGCTACAGAGGTGCCACCGAATTTCAGTACGTGCAAGTTAGTATGCATGTTGCCTCCTTTGTCAATTGAGCAACAAAAAACACAGGCAAAGTGAGCCTGCGTTTACGCGTATCCCTTTGCCCAATGCGAGCGAGCGCGCCATCCTTAGTGCGGGCACACTAAGGTAGACAGTGATATACTTGTTCAGTATACCCCCAATGAATTTCATTTCGGCGGTTTCCCCTTTCTGCTTTCGCATACTCATGTCAACCGCAGCCTCTCGATTCGCATTTTGTATTCGATTGTTCTTGATAGTGTAACACATAAGTTTTACTTCGGTCAAAACGTTTTTTTGATATATTTTGAACCTTATGCCTTTTCATGTTAAACTGAAGGAAGGGTATTGCACTCTAACGAAGATTAGGAGTAACGGAGTATGGGCAAAACGACTACAGTCACGTATTATGAAAGAATCAAGTGTTTCTCTTACTATAGAAACGGGAAGCAGATTCCTGTTAAGGACGGAATCGAACTCATTATGATCGGGTTTACCGACGTAGGTATAAAATGCATCAGTGAAGACACGTTTCAGATCGGCGATGTCGCGATACTGAATATTCATATCGACAAATTTCCATATGAAAAACTAATGTGCAACTGCATGACCGTAGAAACCTATGGAGAGATGAAGGAAATCGTAATGGAAATCATGGGCATGCCGAATTCCTTAAGCGATAAGATCAGAGAATTTGCATCAAACAGCAAGGATGACAGGTTGAACTTGAACGAGAGTGAAAAAAAGACATTGAGAAAGGTCTTTAAACATCTGATGGATTGAAGGTGACCGACATGCTTAAAAATATTAAATACTTCAAGTATCTATTCAAGTATCTTAAAGATAGTGATTATCCTATTTTAGAAAAAATCTACATCGCAGCAGGAGTCTTTTACATCGTGTTTCCATATGATGTGCTGCCGGAACCGATTTTTCCATTTGGCGTGCTGGACGACTCAGTCATATTCATTACGTTAATTTATTATTTAGGTAAGTTGCTTAACACTTACTACCTTGATAAAATTAAGACTCAAGAGGCGTTTGATGTTGAAAATGCCATTAAAGCGGATTATGAAGAAGTGAAACCAGGAGGAGAGCATGAGACAGGACATAAAAGAGATACTGATTGGTGAGGATGAACTTAAGAAGATATGTGCACGTATCGGCGAGGATATCACTAGAGACTACTGGGATAAGGATTTAATGGTCATCGGTATTTTAAAGGGCGCCAATGTATTTATGAGTGACCTTATCAGACAAATCGATCATCCTCTTGATGTGGATTTCATGGCTGTTTCAAGCTATGGACTAGCTACAGAGAGTTCTGGAGTGGTAAAAATTCTCAAGGACTTGGATCTGAGCATTGAAGGACGCGATATTCTTATTGTTGAAGACATCATCGATACAGGATTGACTCTAAAGTATCTGACTGAGAACCTTTGGTCGAGAAAACCCAAGTCCATTAAAATATGCACATTACTTGATAAGCCTGCAAGACGAAAGGTAGATTTGCCGATCGACTACAAAGGTGTCGAAGTGCCAGATGAGTTTATCGTAGGCTATGGAATCGATTATGCCGAGAAGTACAGAAACCTTCCTTTTGTGGCGGTTTTGAAACCTTCTGTGTACGAATAGAAAGATGCACAAGAAGTAGTGATAAACTTTAGATAGTGTCACTAATTGAAAATTACCTTAAAGCTGTATACAATGAGTAAGTCATAGACTTACCCATTCTAATAAAAAAAGGATGAAAGGCGCATTACTACTTATGTGCCTAAGGAGGAAACAATGACTAAGAAACTAGTTCCAGTGGGTATTTCAAATCGTCACATTCATTTGTCACAAGCTGACATCGACGTATTGTTTGGTGAGGGTCATGAGTTGACAAACTTTAAAGACCTGAAGCAACCTGGTCAATATGCTTGTGAGGAAAAAGTTGATTTAGTAGGACCAAGGGGTACTATTAAAGGTGTAAGGATCTTAGGTCCTGCAAGAAAACAAAGTCAAATCGAAGTTTCGATTACAGATAGCTTTGCCTTAGGGGTAAAACCACCGGTAAGAGGTTCAGGCGATTTAGCTGGTAGCCCAGGTATTAAAATGGTTGGTCCTAAAGGTGAGGTTGAACTTTCTGAAGGTGTAATTGCTGCAGAAAGACATATCCATATGCACACATCTGAGGCTGAAACTTTTGGACTTAAGGATAGGGACGTTGTATCTGTTCAAGTAGAAGGCGAAAGAAGCATCGTTTTCAATAAGGTCCTTGTTAGAGTGCATCCAGAGTTTGCACTTGAGTTTCACGTTGATGTAGATGAGGCGAATGCAGCTGGTCTTAAAAACGGCGTAGAAGTAGAAATAATATAAGAAGGTGAAAATGTGAACATCAATAGGTACATTGATCATACGATCTTAAAACCAGAATCAAGCAAAGAAGCAGTACTTAAAGTTTGTGAAGAGGCAAGAACACATGAGTTCTTCTCAGTATGTGTAAATCCTTACTACATTCCTGTAGTAAAAGAAGCACTTGAGGGTTCAATTGTAAAGGTTTGCGCGGTTGTCGGTTTTCCACTTGGTGCTTCTGTCAAAGAAGTGAAAGCATTTGAAACAGCGAAGGCGATTGAAGCTGGCGCTGATGAAATCGATATGGTAATCAACATCGCAGCACTTAAGAACGGTGAGCTAGATGTCGTTCTTGAGGATATCAAAGCGGTAAAAGCTGAAACTGCCGGCAAAGCACTACTTAAAGTCATTATTGAATCTTGTTTGTTGACAGACGAAGAAAAAGTGAAAGCTTGCGAACTTTCAGTCGAAGCAGGAGCCGAATTCGTCAAGACGTCTACTGGATTTAGTACTGGTGGTGCTACAGCTGATGACATCGCGCTCATGAGAAAAACTGTGGGACCTAAAATTGGTGTTAAGGCTTCTGGCGGAGTTAGGGATTTTGAAACCGCAATGGCGATGGTAAATGCCGGTGCGACAAGAATTGGCGCGAGTGCGTCAGTTGCAATCGCAACTCATCAGGAAGCAACCGGTGACGGGTATTAAGCCTTATTGAAGAGATAGAGTAAAGAAAGCACTTATGTGCTTTCTTTTTTTGTGCCTTTATAAATACCCATTTTAGATAAAAAATATCAAATAAATTCAGAAAACTTCAAATATGTCGACAATTATGCTGTAAAAAAGTTATAATTGACATAATACGACTTAATGTTGAGGTGAATGGATGGACTTATTTCAGAATGATTATTTCAGATTGTATTTGGATGGAATCAATGTCTTTATTGCAGTAGTTAAAGTGGGCTATGATTTAAAGTCCTTCACAGAGGTCACAGAAATTTTACCTAGACTGAAGCTGACTAATTTCGGAAACTTGAATCGATGTATCACAGGTGAGGTGGCTAAGCCACTGATCATCGGCGTATATAGGGATAAAATTGAAATTGAAATCACACGGGACGAACTTGAAGCCTTTATCAAGCTCAACATGACAAGCGAGGACTGCGGCCGTGAAAGCGCTCAGCTGATGACCGAGATGGTAGAAGCCGTAAAAGCTCGTGGAATCACAACCGGAATCGTAAAAGAAGTGTTCAAACCAGTACCCGACCTAGGAAAAAGGATACTGGTTGCAAAAGGGGTGGAGCCTGTTCCGGGTGAGGACGCGACGGTAAGCTATTACAGGTTTTCACAGAAGAAACCCCTGATGCTCAGCAACGGGAACGTCAACCACTACGAACTGAATCTGATTGATAATGTGAACGTTGGGGAATGGCTGGGTGAGAAAACACCCGCGACGATCGGAAAGGCGGGAACGAGTGTGTTCGGCCTTCCAGTTCCGGCAAAAGTCGGTAGAGACATCACATTAAAATACGACCACAGGACGGTTGCCTGCACAACAAGCGAGGGCGGAAAGTCTGCCTTATATGCGCTCAAAGATGGGGCGGTAAAAATGCTTGAAGGAAAAATCATGGTAGACAACCATCTTAAAGTGGATGGAGACGTCGATTATACGACAGGGAATATAGATTTTGACGGCTATGTGACGATCACAGGCGTAGTCAAAGATGGTTTCTCGGTGGTTGCTGAAAATGACATCACAATCAACGGCGATATGGGCGTCGGTGCGATCAATGTGATTCAATCAAAGCAAGGCAATATTTTTATCAAGGGTGGCGTCAACGGTAAAAACACCGCAAGAATCATTGCCGGACAAAATGTGTATCTGAAGTATGTCAATGAAGCGAAAGTGACTGCTGACAATATCATCAACATAGGCTTTTACGCGATGGACAGCGACCTGAAAGCAAAAAAACTAATCGTCAGTCCCGAACAAGGCCGTATCATCGGTGGAAAAGTCGAAGTCAAACATCAGATCATCACAGGAACAATCGGTAACCGGTCTGAAAGAAGAACTGACATATCCGTGACGGGGTTTGAAAGAGGATGCGTTAAGGATGAACTCGAAGCGGCGCTGATCAAATACAATGAACTACATGTAAAAGGCAACAGACTCAAAAAACAGCTTGAGATATTTGAAGGCAATATGGAACGACTGGACGAAAAGGGACTGAATACCTACAAGGGCATGGTAATCACCTATGAGCACCTTATGGATGAGACCAGGAGGCTTGAGAGCAATGTTGAGATGCTCGAAGAGATTTTAAAGACACGTGGAGACGGCGAGGTGAGAATTCATCAAAACGCGTTTCCAAAAACCTGCCTTGTGATTAAGAACCTGCAAAAGAGAATCAAAGATTCACTTTCTGGCAGCTTCTATGTCGAAAACAACAGTTTACACTTTGAGTAGCCAGCGGATCAGCAGTATGGGGATCTAAAAAGTGTAGCTTGCAAAAGAACCGAGAAGGAAAAATAAGATCAGTCGTCTAATTTATCAGTTGCATTATAAATCCCCATTAATTGGGGATTTTTTTTTGTACTTAGGTTATAATCTAGATAGAAAGACAAGGAGGACTTTATGAAATACGTGTTTATTATAAATCCTAAGTCAGGTCTTACAACCATTCAAAAAAACGTTATCAAGGTCGTTCAACGCCTACTCGATAGTAATCATGAAGTGACCGTTTTTGAAACTCTTGTAGAAGGAGATGCCAAACGGATTGCACAGCATGCTCCGACGTGCGATCTGCTAATAGCGGTAGGCGGCGATGGGACGGTACATGAAGTGGTAAACGGTTTGATGCAAAACGAGATTAAGACAACACTCGCCATCATACCCGCAGGAACAGTAAACGATTTAGCGAGCCATTTTAAACTTCCTACAAAGGAAAATGGTATTTTCAACTATCTGACAGACTTCAAAGTTGTCAATGTGGATGTCGGCCTAGCCAATGGAACCTATTTTACGAATGTCATTGCAGCTGGATTCATCTCAGACATCGGTTTTAAGGTAGACCGAAACCGCAAGAAGCTCTTTGGTAAGTTCGCGTATTATATCGAAGCCGTTTTCGATGCCATCAAGTCCATGAAAAAAGCCAATCGCTTTAAAATCACAATTGGCGAGCACACAGTAGAATTGGATGCATATATGTTTATTGCCATCAACAGCACCCATCTTGGCGGGCTATCCTATTTTGCCCCTCATGCGTCATGTTTTGACGGCTTTATTGATTTGTTCATCATCAAGAAGACAGGACTTATCGGAGGTTTCATTCTTTTGTTTGAAATGCTCCTAGGACGTCATATAGAGGATCACAATGTTATCTATTTTAAAGTGAAATCCTTTGAAGTGGATTGCAAAGAGAATCTCACCGTCGATATCGACGGTGAAAAAGGGGATAAGCTGCCTTATAAGATATCTGTTTTAAAAGGAGCTTTAAGTTTAGCAACTTTAAATGACTAAATTGCTGAAGATCAAACTAGGCCTTCACATCGAAAACACTACCTGGATATAAAGTGGATTCTGGTTCGCTCCTCAAGGAGTAGACTACCTGATCGACTACTCTGAACAACATGACGAGTAGGCCCTTGTTTGAAAACAGTCTGAAAATGATCTCCTCCGGTGTTAAGGCACGAATAGCCGAACGCAGCATGATGGTATCATATTCAAGGTACAGCGACTGCCTAATGTTGATTCCAAGAGCGCTAAAGGCTTGGTGGTTCAAGATCAGGAAGTTTTGAATCTCGTGATCGATCTGATTTTCCTCTTCAGCTTCGATTTCAACGATGATTCCTACAATGTGGTTATATGCGCTGATCACATCTTTTATATAGCGTTCGAGATCTTTAATTTTTTCATGAAGTAACTTGTTTGCCTGCTCTCTCTCATTGTCTAGTGTGTTGAAGAGGCTCGAATTCAGTCGGTGATACTGATTTTTAGGAAATAAATCGATGCGCGAGTAATGGCTGACTGTTGAATTTTCGAGTGCGGAAACTGGTTTTATCACTTCTCCGTTCAGTTTATACCTTCCATGAATATTAGATCGATAATTTGAAGTCTTTGTAACCGATTTTAGCATACTCATACCATCACCTCCCTATCCTTTATAAGGTTATCGGCAAAATGGATAAAATATTAAGTTTTAGGACTAAATTTGTAAATTGTCATATAGATTAAGGAGCATTCATGTATAAAGAAAAGGCTAAAGTATTATATCATGACTTATTGGCAATCGCCGGTGAAATTGAATTTATCAGACGGCATCATATGAATAAGGAACTGGTGGACTATCATCTGCACAAGACAGCCTTCAAAGATGCGATCTCATCACTGGTGAAAGATAGGGACTTTTCTGCGAAAAGACTCTTGTCAATCGTCGAGGAGCTCTTGGTCGGTCTTTCCAAAGGGAAAAAACCGGATGATTGGATGCTCTATATCTACAGTCATACCTTAAACAAGAACTTTGCCGAAGCGGTTCAAATTGAGTTCGACCTGGACTTTGATGGAGCATGTGAACTTTTTATCGCCCTATTCAAATGTGTCAATGAACTTCAAAAAAAATTGGACGACGGCTCTTTTCAGAGTGCGTATCCTTTTGAGCTCTTAAGCGGGCATGAGATAGATGAACTGGAATCCCCAGAAGAGTACAGACGATTTGTCCATCTGTTCGAGAAGAACGCCATCTATGAAATGATGAAACTCAATTATGAAATCATGGGCTACACGACGCTCGATCATATTTGCGGTGTCCACTATCTAGCGCTACGAATCGCCAGACAGCTGAAATCAGCCGGGATATCCATTGACTTGGGGCGAGTTTCGGGCGCAGCGGCAGGGCATGACATAGGAAAATACGGATGTAAACCAGAGGAAGGAAGAAGGGTAGCCTATCTTCATTATTTCTATACCGGTGAATGGTTTGACAATAGGAAAATGCCCTATATCAGAAACGTCGCCGTAAACCATTCGACGTGGGATCTCGAGCTTGAGAATTTGAGCGTGGAATCCCTAGTGCTTATCTATAGTGATTTTTGCGTAAAGGCACCTGAAGAGGCGCATCCTTTCAGCATGAAATTCTATTCTTTGAAGGAATCGTTCAAAGTCATCCTCAACAAACTTGACAATGTCGATGAGGCAAAGGAAAAGCGATATAAGAAGGTTTATGCGAAGCTAAGGGATTTTGAATACTATATGCTTGACCTGGGGGTACAGCTTAACATCGCTGGAAAGATGCCCACGGATCTTGGAGAGATAAAACCTAGAAAAATGTATGCCCTCATGTATGGGGCGGACATCACCAAACGGTTTAAGGAACTCGCCATCGAGCACAATATCGGCATGATGAACCTATTTAGGGACGAAGCGTCCATGAATGCGATTTTAGAGCATGCGAGAAGTGAGGAGGACCTCTATAAGCTAAGAGGTTATCTTTCTATGCTCAGCGAGTACTACATGTACTTGACTCAAAAGCAAAAAAGTACGGTACTGGGATTCCTCTTTGAAAGGTTGACACACCCTGAAGAAGATATAAGACAGGAATGTGCCGAGATGATGGGTGAGATCATCGCATCCTACGATGAGAAACACCGAAAAGAACTTCCTGAGGATGTAGATCTTTCCCTGTTCAAACAGGAAAGCATCCTCCTGCTTGGAGAGTATTTTACCAAGTTTCTAGAGGCGGATGTGGCCACAACACCAAAACATAGGGGTTGGATAGGCAACGCGCTCGGGTATTTTGTAGAATCACTTCTGGTAAATGCTGATAAGAGCAATGTGATCAACTACACCAAAGTCGTGCTTGATTATTTTGAAAAATACAGAAAAGATGAGGAGCTCCATCCTTATCTATTAAAAGTGCTCAAGTATCTTCCAATTGACAGATGCAAGGATTCGATGCAGCTTTACGTGATGACGCTCATTTACAAGATGGCGCTTCAAAACAGCATAAAAACCAGGCTTGAAGCGCTTGACGCCTTAAGAAGGATCATTCGGTTCATCAATCCTTCAATCATTGCCAAAATGAACTATAACGCACTTTTCGACCAGACAGACACAAGCTATCCTGCGGTGCTGGAATTTATGAAGTCGGAGATCATGGCGACGCTGACAGGTTCGAATGTTGACAATGTGCCATGTGTTGACGATGACCCGGCCCATCTGTATCTTAGCAATCTTAAAACCGCAACTCCATCTGTCGTGAAAAGGCTGCAGATCGACATGCTTGTAAAGCTTGTCAAGCAGGGGCGGATCGACGCATTCTATACAGCACTCCATTTTTCCAATCTATTGAAGGTCAGTGCCTATCAGGAGGTCAGACAGAGCGCCGGAAACGCGTTGGTCAGAATCTTCGATAAGATCAGCATCGAGCAGAAAAACGATATAGTGGTGGAGCTTCTGCGTGCGCTTGAGATCGAAGGCTACCAGTTTACAAAGTTCATTCCTATCTATCTGGGGAAACTGCTCAACCGCCTTAGCGATGTCGAGCATGATGAGATCATCAATGATTTCATCGAAAAGATGAAGGTGGCCAATCCTCAGACCTGCACGCTGGTATTGGATACGGCCAGTGTAGGCCTTGTGGATCAGTTTAAGCGTTCACGCGAAACAGGAGGCATCGATGACAGGTCGATCAAAAAACTTTTTTCTGTTTTGTTCAACGGTCTTGTGCATTATGAACAGCAAGTCTCGCAAAGTGCCTTCAACGTGATCGGCTCCACCTTGTTCGGATCGACAATTCTTACGATTGAGGAGAAAAGCAGATTATATGGCATCGTCGCAAAAAAAATACTGACAATCATCACAAATGTGGAAGATGAGACCGACCTCATGTTTATGAGTAACGCATCGGCCCTAAACCATATGTATCGTTTTATTTCAGACTACATGCATGAGTTCGGTGTGCTTGAAATCAACTCACCAAATAAAGTGGCATTCTTCCCAGGTGCTTTCGATCCCTTCTCGCTGGCGCATAAGGCAAGTGCATGTAAAATAAGGAATCTTGGATTTGAAGTCTATTTGGCTGTAGATGAGTTTAGCTGGTCCAAACGGACCCAACCCAACATGATTAGACGAAACATTACCAAAATGTCGATTGCAGACGAACTTGACATCTACACATTCCCACGAAATTTTGTCGTGAATATCGGTAATCCGGTCGATCTTTTAGAGCTTAAGGAAGTGTTTGAGCCAAGGGATGTCCACCTCGTGATGGGGTCCGATGTGCTAACCCACGCTTCGGCCTATAAGAACGAAGAGGTCAGGGAAGTGCTGCTGACGCTCTCGCATATTATTTTTGAACGCGCCCAGGGCATGGGTAACGTAAAGGACGAAGTCAGGCTTGAAGAAGTAATCAAGAATATCAAAGGCGATGTGATCAGGATGAGCCTTGATAGGGACATTGAAAACATCAGCTCGACGCAAATCAGAACCTTTGTCGATCAAAACAGGGATATTTCGGATTTGACAGAGTCACTCGTGCAAAAATATATCTATGACAAGGGTCTTTATAGGAGAGAACCGCAGTTTAAAGACACCATGACCATCAGATCCCTAAGCGTGAAGGTCATAGACGATGTTCAGGATGATGTGCTCCTAGAGGTTTGTCAGACCTTTGGACTCGATTTTGACTATGCGAAGGATCTTCTTAATTCAAAGATCTATGCCAATGCGACGAGACTTCTCATTATCAGGGATCTGAAGCAATCAGAAAAGATTATCGCTTGCTCGCTGTTCCACTGGTTGCGTAGCAGTATGATCTACTTTGAATTTGAGTCAGGAACCTTAAGCGATTACATACGGGACCAATCGGTCGGACGAATTGTTGTTGTTGACGCGCTGCTTGTCGATCCCGATTCATCGATGAAAAATCCAGAACAGGTCATTCTTACTGAGACCTTAGCCTATTGTATCGCAAAGGATTACAGTTATGCGATCTATAGGGATATCTTTAACTCAAATGATCCCAATATCATAAAATTACTTGCCCTACAGGGATTCGAATCGGTAGTGGACGAGGACGACAACGAAGTTCATGTTGTCAACATGAGTTCGCCTATCTCCTTAAGTCTAGATGGGAAATCCATGATCAAAGCACCTTACAGGAATGCCAAAGGTGTTTCACGAGCGATCGTGAACGCCAGGGAAAGGTTGCAAAGAGCCCTGTGCGACTTCTACCCCGGGAATCTTGTCTTATCCTTTGACCGTATGATGATCTACGAGCATCTGATCAAGAAGATATGTGATTCCAACGGAGTTTCGACAGTCCCGACAAATCCAAGGGAGCTCGGAGATTCGATCTGTGTGACCTATGGCGATATCTTCAAACGGTGGACGCTTCCCAATACGGTGACCAAGGCCTTTCACACGGAGCGTTACTATAATCCGGAAGTCACTAATTACAAAGTGATGGCCTATCCGCATTATCTGGATCTGGATATTCAGTCAAGAACCATCAAATCCTACAATAGACCGGTGATACTTGTCGATGACCTGATGGACAAAGGATACAGGTTTAAGGCTATATGGAAATACCTTAAGGACCATGATGTGGAACTAAAGCAGCTGACGGTTGCGATTCTTTCAGGACGTGGAAAGGCTTGGCTTGAAATGAACGACATACCTGTCGAATCGGCATACTTTATCCCAAGACTTAAACTGTGGTTCAACGAGAGTATCCTCTATCCTTATTTGGGTGGTGACACCTTGTGGCGCGGCAAACTGTCCGATTCCAACCTGTTACCATCCATCAACTTGATTCTGCCATTTGTCTATCCTAGGTATATCAAAGATGTGAATCAAGAAAAAATCGCTAATTTCTCGATGGTATGCCTGCAAAATGCCTATGAGATCATGGAGGCGCTAGAGAAGGAATACCTAAGGTGCCATGAAAGAAATCTTACACTCTCGAACTTGTCAGAAGTGATGCTATCACCGAGATTTCCTGACAAAGGCAACCAGGTGGCATATCACATGAATGCAAAACCGACTGAGTTCATCAAAAACGATATCGAACTAATGAACCGAATTGTAAAACAGTATCAGAATCAGGAGGTTAAGAAGTGAGAGAAAAAACTTATGATGGATTGATCATGACTGAGAAAGCATATAGGGAAGCAGGTGTCGAACCGATTTTCGACCGTAGGGGTCAAAAAAAAGCATATTTTGACAGCTTAGCCTCCAAGGAGTGGTTTGACGGCTTTAAAGCTCCCTTCAGAGTCACCGTTTTGGGTTTGGGAGATGTGGGTGGAACGCTTGCTATCGCACTACGCACCATCAGCCCCGACGTTATTTCTGAAATTGGCATTTACGACCTGGACGATAACAGGATCAAGAGATATGAATTTGAACTGAATCAGATATACGATTTGGGGAGGAAGATGGTTCCTGTAGTGAAGGTGGCGGACTCCGATCTTTTTAACACGGACATCTTCATATTCACTGCCTCTAAAGCGGTGCCGGAGGTGGGAAGCGCAGTATCAGATGTTCGAATGGCTCAATTTGAAGCTAATGCTGGGATCGTTAGATCTGTGATGACAAAGGCTGTCAAAAGCGGATTTAAAGGACTGTTCTGTGTGGTCTCCGACCCTGTAGACCTCTTGTGTCAAGTTGCAAAAGAGACAGCGGTTGCGGTTTCAGAAGGTGCGTTCTGTCCGATTCAAGTCAAGGGATTCGGCTTGGGTGTCATGTACGCTCGTGCGAGATACTATGCTGACAAAGAGCAACTGAACTACTTTGAAGAGAAAGGACGCGTGTTCGGACCTCATGGAAAAGATCTGATCGTGGTCAACGCGCTAGATCATGATTTTAACGAAGCAACTTCTCTTAGGCTTAGGGAAAAGACGATACGGGCTAATCTTGCAGTCCGTGATACGGGGTATAAACCCTATATCGCTCCTGCGATCTCCTCTGCCGCATTTTCAATCATATCCCTTTTAGAAGGAAGATGGCATCATTCGACCATTCCTTTTGGAAGCCAGTACTTGGGAATTAAAAACAGATGGACCAAGCGTGGTGTCGAGATTGAAGAGCATGAAGACAATCCTATGCTGAGAACATGGATAGAAAATACGCTGTTACAGTTGGAGAATGATTATGACACGTTACCTGATTTGTAATAGGACAAGTAGTGATAGCTTGACGCTGATGATAGAAGCCTTATGCAGCTATTCAGACTATCGCATCATCCATTCCTTAAAGGAGATCGATTTCGAACAAGGCGATCTGATCGTATTCGCGGCAGACATGAATTGGATGGGGGATGACCCTTTTATCACCCGGTCCGTATTCGAGGCGTTTGAATCGATTGGATTGTCAGGTATGCAGGGTGCGATACTCATCGCCTCCGAAAACGAGTACTTTACCAAACGTTATGCTCAAAATTTAATTTTTCTCTTGAACCAAAAAGGGATGACATTCTGTGGACACTGCCTAGTGGAGTCTGTCAGGCAGTTTGAGAACTTCAAGACATGGCAGAAGAACTATTCGCTTCCACTCGAAGAAGTCTGCAGACTTCGGATTAAGGAAATGCATGAGCATTTGAATAAGAAACAGACGACAGGCCGTAAAAAGATTCTGGTGCTTCACGCGTCTCAGCAGGAAACAAGCAACACGCTGATGCTGTGGGAGATGGTTGACAGACATCTGAGTGCTTTTGAAAGAAAGGTCATGCATATTGAAAACGGAAATATCGTCGATTGCAAAGGGTGTGACTTTACCACCTGTATGCATTATTCAAAGGCAAATAGCTGTTTTTATGGAGGCCAAGTCACAAATGAGATACTTCCAGCCATAGAGTGGGCTGATATCATCGTATGGGTATGTCCAAACTACAATGATGCCGTGTCGGCGATGCATAGCGCACTGATCAATCGACTTACTGTCTTGTATCGGAGAATCAGCTTTTTCGAGAAACAAATCTACGGATTAATCGTTTCAGGTAATTCTGGAAGTGATTCTGTCGCATGCCAGCTTATCGGAGCGCTTACGATCAACAAGGGGTTTGAACTCCCTCCTTATTCAATGCTTACAGCGATAGCCAATGATCCGGGAAGCATCCTAGAAGTGGAAGGGATAGAGTCGAAGGCTAGGGACTTCGCCATGAATATTATCAGAAACGCATAAGTAGTCGACCAAATAAGAAAAACCGTTTACAGGCTGAAGTTCAGCCGTAAACGGTTTTTTAGCGTTTGCATGATCCTTAAAGGATTACTTGATCGTTTCAACAATAAGGCTGTCGACCCAGACATACTTGTTGTCCGACTTGATTTCAAGTACGACCTTATCCGCTCCTGAATAATCGAAAGTGAAGGTGACCAGTTCAAAATCGGCCAAACTTGGTTCATGTGCAAAAGTATAGTCTGTGATGAGCATACCATCCTTATACCCTAGGAGTTTCAACTCGACAGTCTTGTTGTCGCTGGTCTTTATCCACATACTGGCGACATCTCCTGAAGAAACGAAGATGTTGCTTAAGCTGAGTACAGGATAGAACTTGTCCGAAGGGTCAGTAATTCTCACGCTTGCCTTTCCTGTTTTCGAAGTGGATTCATCGGGATAGACATCACCTGCTTTGGTATCCTCTGGAATAGGCGTAACCTCTTCTGAAGTGCCATCACCGCCTTCAACCTCTCCAGCATCTGACTCTTTGAACCCGTCGTACATGAGTGTCTTACTGAAGCTTTCACTCATATGGTCGTTCGAATCGATAATGACAAGGGTGATGGTGTACTCTCCGTTTTCAGTCGGTTGGAAGATGGCTTGCTCGGTTTCAAAAGTTTCGATGATGACGCCGTCTTTGGTGACAGACCATAAGTAACGTTTGATCGTGGTGTCTTCAGCAGTCGAGGTTTTGTTGTTGAACATCCATCCGTTCGTGAATGGAACGACCTCGAAGTCCACCGCGATACCTGGATCTTTCTCTGGTGTGTAAAAGATGAACCAGAAAATCAGGAAGATCAGTGGAATCAGAAGAAGCAACAACCAAGGTGTCTTACGCTTCTCTTTTTTTTCTTCGGTCAAGCTACGTTCAGCAAGCGCTTTTCGATGTTCTGTAAAATAGTCGGGTTCAGCTCGGATCTCATCACGATCGAAATCTGCCGAATCATCGTCAAGAAAGTCATCCAGCTCTGTAGGTGGGATAGGAAGGACAGTGCTTGTGACATCCTCATCATCAGCGTCAGGCTCATCTTGTCCTGCGTACGCTTCCTGATCCTCTTCGTAGGATTCAAAAGGTTCTTCAAAGGAATCAAGATCCTCTTCGAAAGAGTCAAGTGGCTCCTCGAAGGATTCTAATTCCTCTTCATCGGAATCAAGGTCAACGCCGACAGGAACGAAGGCTGTGAGATGCTCGTCCTTTTCTTGTACCTGAGCGGCGTCATTGTAAAGGTTACGGTATTTTTTAAAAATGTCTTTTATAAGTGCTGTTTCTGTAAACTCGTCACTATCCACATAATCAAGTATCGCATGCGCTTTTGGTGAGTCCAACTCGTCCAATAGAAGATAGAAGAGATTCCTTAACTTGTCATGATAGTTCGATGCGTTTTCGAGATCTTTAAGTAGGATGACCTCGTTTAGTAGGATGTGATCGTTTTTATAGACCATCTGTTGCGGGTCGATAAGAATGGATTTATAATTACCTGGTAGAGAATCATAATCGGAACATTTAAGCAGCAGCTCGTACATCATGTTAAAGCGGGTTTGGTTGTTAGGCTGATAATTGTCCAGATACGTTTTGAGAGGGGTACCCTCATTGTAAATGGTCGCAAGAACAAGCTCGGAACCCAATTCGTAAAATGAGACATTTGTCAGGTTGCGTACCAGTTCCTCAAAAATAAAGTCAGGCATGAGCTGATTGCGTTTGATTTCATTGACAAGCGCGATTTCGCTTTCTTTTTCACGGTTGATCGCCATATATACGGACTGCTGATCGTCTTTGTGAAACAGTTCTAAAAGATTGTACTTATCTATTTGCTTCATAATGCCTCCATGTGTTCGACAGGTACGGGTTTAAAGTGTATAATATGACCAGAACGTACGTTCTGTAATGTGTCGGTACAAGTGCTGATTCCATTATAACAAAACTGTGAAACGTTACAAACACTTTGAAAGGATTATTGATAGAATAATGAAAGTATTACAAATCTCCGATATGCACTTAGGTGCCAGCCTTACCGGTTTTCCTTCGACTTATAAAACTCGGATAAGGACCAATGCTACAGAAATCATCAATAAGATACCTATGTTCATGCGTGAGCATGAAATCGACGGTCTGATCATTCCTGGCGATTTGTTCGACAACGAGAAAAATGCGCATCGGTGGATTTTTCTTATCAACAAGATGTTCGAGCAAATTCTCTCTGACTCGAAATTCGTCGTCTATGCAAGCGGAAACCATGATTATTGGATTGGTCGGAACCATTTTCGCGGGCTGGGTGACTATGATAAGTTTGTTCTATTTGACAGTGCTAATCCAGAATCAAGCCTATTCACCCATAAGGGAGTTCAAATCTGCGCTCATGGTGTAGGATATGAAGTAAGACAGCCTTATGAACCTATTATCGGTAAAATGGGACTTGCGGTCGAGAACTGTATCAACCTAGGTGTAGTTCACGGTGTGGTCAGCGGCAAGCTGCCAGAAGGGAAAGCCCCATACTATCCGATGAGCATCAGGCAAATTGAAAGTCTGAACTACGACTACACGGCTCTCGGGCATATCCATGAGTCGATGCAGGTGAGTGATGCATGCGCCTATTCAGGTTGCCTGACGCCTTCAAGGCTACAAGACACCGGTCTAAAGGGCGGTCTTGTCATCGACATAGGCCCCGGCGGAGTAGGTATCGAGCAGGTGCCCTTGGGAGCTGTAGCGCTTTATGAGATCATTGTGCCTGTAAAGGCGTCCTCTTTTGAAGAGTATATGCTAAGGGTCTATGCCATAGAGGAACAGCAACTTTTGTCAGACGTCATGTATCATGTGATTTTTGAAGGGGATATCGGATTTATATGGGAATCTGCCTATGAGGCTCTAATCATGCAATCCTTAGAGCAGTATTTCGGTTATCCTGTCTTGTGCAAGTTCAATCATAGGCAGCGAAAGAACCTACAAGCTTTTGAGTTGCCTACTGAGTTTACAGAGCTTTGCGAGAAGAGCTATGAAAGGGTCATAGAAGAGATCGCACACGACCGGTTGAACGTCAATTTTCTTTCGTCAAAGGAATCCATGATAGAAAAACTCACGGACTCAAAGGAATCCTTATTGGCCTCCTTGTACGAGCTTTGGAAAAAAGGAGACGGTGATGAAACTTGAAAAGCTACATCTGGACCACTTCGGATGCCACGTGGACAAGACACTCATATTCACAACGAATCTGACGGTCATCCATGGAAACAATGAATCAGGAAAATCTACGATTGTTAAGGCGATCAAGTCTCTTATGGACGGTTTTAAACCGGCAAACGGCAGTCACCCTCAGATGCCGTGGAATGGCAGTGCGATTCGAATAAATGCCCAGTGCACAGGCGAGATTGCCTTTAGTGTCAGTCGTCAGCTGAGTGGTAAGCCGGTGGCAAAGCTGACAACCGACCAAGGTGTACAGCAACTTAGAAACTCGGCGATTCCAGTAATGGGTATCGATTCAAGGCTGAGACACGGTCAATACTGGATTATCGACCACCGGGATATCAAGCAGGTAGATGAACTCAAGTCGTCTGACGGATGGAAGGAGCTTCTTCTCTATTCCTTGCTCCCTGATGGATTAAAATCATTCACTAACCTGAAGGAAGACTTGACTGAGGGGGCCAAAGTACTTTTCACAAATCACAGACACTCAAAATCAGTGATTGCGGCGATGGAAAATGAATTAAAGGCATTGTATATAAAAAGAAAATCCTTGAGCGAGCAAACGATAAGCTTGGCAAGCGATCTCGATGCATTCGACAAGGTTGCTTATGGGCTTAGGTTGAATGGTAAGAAGCTTTCGGAGCTTGAACAGGAAAGGCGTGAAGCGGCCTTAAAAAGACCGATCCTTCTTTTGAAAGATGAGCTGGAGAAGTTGAGGGCATACTCGCAAGCGCAAAATCACGAAGCAAGGGTAAGTGGATTCTGGTTGAGTCAACTACAGAGTCTTGACGAAAAGCTCGAGCAATGCGTTTTAAGAATTGAAGAGACTCAAAGCACTCTCGACAGCTTGAGGGAGTCAAAACCTGTCTTTAGCCCGTCAGATCATGCTTTTGAGTCATGGGGCGGCTATTTTAAGGATTCAGGTGACCTCGGACGCCTTGCCAGGGACTATATGCTCCATAAAAGAAAAGTGAAGGATGTGGAATACCTTGGACTGGAACTTGGTAAACTGGTCACGTCGACTCAGATTCTAATCGTACCAGCTACCCGACTGAAGACCGCCTTCGAGAGGTATCGGTCGCAGACGCTGCAAAAAGAAGAGCTACAGGGTGAAATCCACTCTGTGAAAAAACATGATCTTAAAGGATGGATAGGGTTTCTTTTATTCCTGAGTCTTGGACTCGTACTTCTTAACCGAAACGAGGACCTTTTCAGACTGGTCGGCATGCTTCTATGCGGTGCGGGAGGTGCCCTGGCAACTTGGCAAATCCTATCGCTATTCGAGAACACTAGAAGAAGCCATAAAGAAGGGAAAACCCAATTGGAGGTCTTGGACCGAAGCTTGTCTAAACTGCAAGCTGAACTGAGTTCCATCATCTACTTTGAAACCCTTGTCGATTCAGGGGGCCGATTTGATATGTACGATAGTTCAAAGATTGAAGCAGTCATTGGCATGATTGAAAGCTATCAGAACACAAAGCGTGTCGTAGAAGAAGACCTATTGGTATTTAAACCGCTTAAAAATCAAATTCCTGGTTTTTTCAGCTATCTTGGCTGCACCGAGCCTGACCAATTTGAGAGGGAGTACCACCAGTTCGCCTCTAAGCTGAAAGATAGGGACATTCACACCCATCAGGTCAATTCAAATGAGGAGACGCTAAAACACCTGCAAATCGAAATGGGCCGGATCAAGTCTAAAAGAGAGGCACATCTGGTCCAGTTACAATCCATTTATGGATCGGTGGTGCCATCGCAAATCGATCATCTGCGTATGGTCGCCTTTGAAACAAGAAGGGACCTTCTTGAAAAGGACAAGGCTTTCGAGCTGTCCAAGCACCATATCAAGGCACAGGACCGACTGGACGATTTTAGGGAGTTGAATGATATTGAAGAGGACGTACTTGCGCTGAATGAAGAGATGATGACATTGAGAGAAGAGCACGTCAGATTGAATGAAAGACTCTCGGGGATTCCGCTTGAACTTGCAGAGGATATCGATGAGGAAATCAACGGGTTGCGCCAAGAGCTACAGGTTAAAAAACGACAGTATGATGAACATCTGGTCTTGCATGAAGTTGTAAGGACTGTGGAAAAGGAGTTGAACCAGCTGAATCAGCCTCCCTTTATCAAGAAAGCCAACGAGCTGTTAAGGCATATCACCGACAATAGTGTGACGGGGTTGAACATCTCACTCGACGGTGTTTTGCATGCTGTAAAAGACGGAGTGTACGATGTGATCGACATCACCAGTCTCTCCACGGGGACGATAGGCCAAGTCGTCCTGACGCTTAAGCTTGCACTGCTGGAATTATGCGATCCGGGTTCAGAGATGCCACTTGTTCTTGATGATGCATTCGTTCATTTCGACCAGGTCAGATTGACAGAATCATTCACGGTGCTAAAAAGCATAGCCAAGTCACGGCAAGTGATTTATCTGACCAGTCAGATTCGGCAGATAGAGCATTGCTTCTCAAATGAAAGGCTAGATTTGATTGCTCTGTAGCCGTTTGATTTTGGAATTTTAAAGATCTCATGGTACAATATTTAAGTAATTAACATAAACTCTTAGTGAATTCTAATCTCATCTTAAGCTTCACATGCTAAAGTGAAACTGCAAGGTTTTAAAAGGATGGATTAGAAGCATGTGTGATTTGTGCATACGATGGAGTATTGAGTAGATGAGGTGTAACTGTGAAGAACGTATTAATTGTGACTGCTTCAACTGGTGCTGGGCATAATCAAGCCGCGAACAATCTGAAAAAGGAATTTGAAGAGAAGGGCATGAGCGTACATATCGTAGATATGTTCAAGACTACCAGCAGGGGCATGAACATGATTGTGGCAGATGGCTATAAGATACTTGCTACAAAACTGCCCAAAACTTATGGAGTTATTTATAAAACCGCCGATAAGAAACACTTTAATAGGATCATAGCAAGAAACGTTTTTATTGCGACCGAACTGCGACTAAAGAAAGTGATTAGAAATACGGTTCCCGACCTAATCATATCGACCCATCCTTTCGGAGCGCCAATTATCGGCGCACTTAAGGAAAAAAGAAAGGTTGATGCTCCTTTTATACAGATCGTGACGGATTTTAAGGCGCATTACACCTATATCCACCCTTATGTGGATGTTTACATCACCGCTAGCGAATACACGAAGAACAGCCTTGTTGAAAGAGGAATAAGCAAAGATAAGATATTCGCCTATGGCATTCCCACAAAAGATGAGTTCAAAGTGTCAAAGGTAAGGCAGTTTAGCTCCGATAAACCCTTTGAACTGCTGATTATGGGTGGAAGCATGGGGCTAAAGCCCATGGAGGAGGCAGTAAAGGAACTTTTGAAAATTCCTGAACGGCTTAAACTGACGGTAGTCTGCGGGAAGAATGAAAGCTTGGTGGAGCATCTGAACAAGGACTTGCGGGCGTTTATCGAAGACGGTCATCTTAAGGTCCTTGGATTTGTAGACAACGTTCATGAACTGATGGAAGAAGCGGATCTGATTATCTCAAAACCTGGTGGTTTAACGACTACAGAAGCGATCAACAAATGCATCCCTATGATTATTCCTTTTGCGATCCCCGGCCAGGAGCAAGAGAACACAAGCTTTTTGGTCGAACATGAGATGGCGATTGAAGTAAAGGATATCAAGGAGCTGCATCACCATATAAAGTCACTAGTCGATCAACCGGAGTATTATCAGAGAATGGTAAACAATATGCTTGATCTGTCTAAAAGTTATTCGGTGGATAAGATCATCGACCTTGCTATGGACATGATGAACGAACCTGCAAGGTTCTTTTTAGCGACACACCGTGTCGATTCATCCTCGAAAGAACGTCATAACCAATAAATAAACTAAAAAAGTCCATGTGGACTTTTTTTGTTGGAGTCAAAATCAAGTGGATGTAGCCACATCAAGCGAATTATCTCTCATCCTTTTGAATAAAGTAATTGAAAGAAGGTATAAATAGAACATTAAATGAGACATGAGGTGTAAAGATGAGAAGAAGTGCTAGATTGAGGGTCGTTTTTCAGACTTTTTCATGGATTGTTCTATTTGCTTTGTTCAGCACGATTTATGCTGATGTGACATTTACCAAAGAAGAAATGAACTGGATGGAAGAACATCCGGTGATTAAATATGCTCCTGATCTAAATTACCCCCCTTTTGAGTTCAAGGACTCAGACGATACGATAAAAGGAATTGTCCCCGATTACCTTAAAAGAATATCAGAGATCACAGGCCTTGAATTTGAAGTGGCGGAATACGCGATTTGGAACGATGCTTTGGAGTCGCTTAAAAACAACGAGATCGACTTGGTGACAGCTTCTGAAACAGGGGATAGGAAGCCGGTGTACGGTTTTTCGGAATCGTTTATCGACATACCTGCAGTAATCGTAGTCAGACAGGACAATCCGGATATCAGATCGATGAAGGATCTGGAGGGTAAGACGATTTCGACAGTCAACGGATGGTTCATCAATGAAGTCGTCAGAGACCAGTTTAAGACAATCAATACGAAAGTATTCGACAATATGGACCAAGCCCTAAACGCCGTTTCCCTAGGTGAAGTGGATGCGATCGTTGTAAATTTAGGAACCGCGAGCTACAAGATACAGGAAAACAGAATTTTAAACCTCAAAGTCATCGAAAATTCGGGCATATCCTACTCTCTGTCCTTCGCCGTAAGAAAAGAGCATGTCCTGTTGCTTTCAATACTCAATAAATCGCTTCAAGCGATCGATCCTAGTGAAGCAAGGGCTATCGAAAACGAATGGACTACTGTGAAAAGGGCTAGGTTTTATGAAACCAGTGAATTTTTAACCGTGATAGGCATTACAGCCGTACTTATCGTCTTGATGTGGTTGTGGGTAGCCCTACTGAAACGAGAGGTTGACAAACGTACCAGAGAACTCTCTGAATCGCTGTCCGAGGCCCAGAGCATGAAGGTGGATAGGGCGAGAAGCCTTGAACAGCTGACGGCCAATAAGAATCTATTGAATGCGATCATCGATCTGGTTCCTTATTTCATCTTCATCAAGAATTCAGAAGGTGTGTTTTTACTGGTCAATAGGGCGATGGCGGCTTTTTATGGTTTGTCACCGGCAGAAATGATCGGCAAGAAACTGACAGAGATCCTCCCCTTTATCGATGATAAGGAACAGCAGTTCTATATCGAACGTGACCGGGAAGTGCTTGCCAATGGCAAGGAACTGATGATTCCCTATGAAAATTTTAGAAACCAGTTTGATCAGCAGGGAATCTACAAGGTCTATAAGGCATGTATAGCCATTGAATCGGAATCGCCCAACTGTATCTTGACCGTAGCTGTCGATATGACAGAGGAATTTAATGCGAAAAAAGAGTTGGAAGAGCACCAGAGAGCACTCCTAGAAGCCGAGCTTCAGTTGGCGGATCTTGAAAAGAAAGCGACACTTGGATCGATGGTAGGTGGAATCACACATGAAATAAACAACCCGGTAGGCATTAGTGTGACTGCTTTATCGCATCTGAAATATGAACATGAAGCCTTTAAAAGAAAGATGAATGATGGAAAACTGAATCAGAAGGAGTTGATGGAATACCTGTCAGATCAGGATGAAGCGATCAGCATTCTTGAAATGAATATCAATAGGGCGGTGGATATGATCCAAAGCTTTAAAAAGATGTCCGTCGATCAGTTGTCTGAAGCAAAATCAAACTTTGACCTATGCGATACAGTGGATCATGTGATAAAGAGCCTGAGTCATCAGTGGAAAAGGCAAGGCCATCGGATTTTGTTCACAAGCGATTGTCCGATTGTGATAGAAAGCTATCCTGGGTCCTATTCTCAAGTATTCACCAACCTTATCCTCAACTCCATTATCCATGGATTTGAAGACAGGACTGATGGAACCGTTACGATCGAAATTCAAAAAACGGATGAACATATCCATATCAGGTATAAGGATGATGGTAAAGGGATGACAAAAGAGCATCTTGCTCTTGTCTTCCAGCCATATTTCACCACTAAACGAAGCCAGGGCGGTTCAGGTCTAGGTATGCAAGTCATCTATAATGTGATTGTGAGAACACTGCATGGGACGATTGCTTTTGATAGTGAGGTCGGACAAGGTGTGACATGTGAAATGAAAGTTCCTGTATATTTGCGGGAGTAATTGGAGGCAGCGATGAGAGTGCTTGTAGTTGAAGATTCAAGATTCACAAGAAATATGGTCAAGAAGGAATTGACCGCGCTTATTCCTGATATCGAAATAGAACTGGCTTCAGATGGGAGGGAAGGACTCGAAAAATTCAATGAGTCATCTTTCGATGTGGTTCTGTCTGATCTGCTCATGCCTAACATGCAAGGCGAGGAAATGATTTCAAAAATACGTGCAAGCGATAAGAGGGTCATGGTCATAGTCCTATCTGCGGATGTGCAGACGGCAATCAAGGAGGAACTTGATCAGATCGGCATAGACGGGTTTGTGAATAAACCCTTTAATCGCGATAAGGCCCTGGAAATCGCCACTTTGATAAAGGGTGCCAGTCATGTTGAATGAGTTTGAACAAGATGTCTTAGGTGAGCAGATCAATCTGTTCATCGGACAGGCGGCGAGTTATCTATCAGAAATGATCAATCGGAAAATCATATTGAGCATACCAAAAGTAAGCCTGATCGATAGGTCAAGTACCTCGCTGATCAATTTGAACACGCAACTAAACGGATACCTTTTGTCATCGTCGATCGAATTTGGTGACGCACTCATGGGAAAAGCGCAGCTTGTTTTTGAAGCCGCAAAGGTTAAAAAGCTAGTTGCAATGGTAATGGGGGAAGCCTTTTCAGAAGGTGATGATCTCAATGACTTCTTGGATACCGATTTAGATGTCGTCAAAGAAATTGGCAACATAATATTGAATGCCGTTATCGGAGGTTTTGGCAACATCATGCATACCAAAGTGACATTCGATATTCCCAATATGAATGTATTTGATCAAAAGGACTTGCAAGAAGCGGTTGAAGTTAATAACGGAAGTTATCTTCTAGTGATGGACTTGAGCTTCAATGTGGCTCAAACCGATATCGACGGGTTGATCATCTGTACCTTGAGTATAGAGTCTGTTGATGCGTTAACGGCCAAGTTGAGGGAAATGGGTGAGGGTTTTGAAGAATGACATTGAGTTTCCTACAGTCGATAAGATCGTTGATAAGATTCAACTAGGCGTAGTCATCATCGATCGCAGTTTTACAATCCGTTACCACAACACGTGGTTTGAAAAAATGTGTGGTTTTAACAGTGAAGAGATCAGTCGGTACACCTTCTTCGAGCTATTCCCGATTTTCACCAAACCTACTTACAGGGATAGGATCTTACAGACGATGGAATCAAGTAAAAGTTGGTTCTTGTCCAGCGGTTTTAATAAGAACTATGTCATGCTCAATCCCGACTTGGCTGTGGATAGTGATAAAATCAGACACAATCTCAAAATCGAACCCTTAGCGACTGCTGAAGGGGATTTTGTCATGCTTCAGCTGATCGATCAGACCGACCAGTATGATCGTGTGATGAACTTGAAGCGTGTGATTTCGCAGTTGAAAAAAAATCAGGACCTACATAACATGCCGTTAAAGGACGAGCTTGTCCATGATGACAGATTCACAAAGTTTAGGCAGCTGCTTGCCTATGCCAGAGAACACAATGGGCATCTGTATACCGTATATTTGTGCGTTCAGAAAGTTTCAGCTGAGCTGGAGGAGTTAGGAAAGGAAGTCGCTCAAAACTTCATGAACGATCTCTTGCTAAGAATTAGAGGCCATTTGCCTTTAAAATACCATAGTATGGGTTGGGGTGACGGGATAGTCGTCTTCTATCACGACCTCAGGTCATTTAACGAACTGATACGCCATATCGATGACTTGATAGAAAAGATGACATTTCTGTATTATGTAAAGCGACGCGTCTTTGAAGTAAGGCTTAATTTTACCGTCATGTCTTTTCCAGAAGATTACACGAATAGAAACACCCTAGACCGATTGATCGAATCGATCGACTTGTCCCATACCCCCGAACTGCTTCATATCGTAAACCCCGATCTGAGATCGATGTATGAACAGTACAATCTGCTGCAAAAGACCCAGGAAAGGTTTGAACTCTTGTTTGACAACATGAATCAGGGGATCGTCTTTTGTGAAATGTTGAACTCGACCGAATCGGGTTTGTTAGACGCCCTTATCCTATCCGTCAATGCCAAGGCGGAAGAACTGTTTGCTATGAGTATCCAGCCGCGCAAGCATAAGCTGTCGGAATTGATTTTAGGTTTCTTGAGTTCTGAAGCCCAAGCTGTACAGAAACTGTTGAAAAATCTGGATCAAACCGATGTTTCGCTTGTCATTGATGAAAAATTCTTTGAAAGCTTGAACAAATGGTTTAGAATTGAATTATATTCGATGAGAGACCGTGAGTTCGCATTGATCATCCACGATATCACTGAAGCGAAGGAGCATCAGTTGAAAATTGAGGAGTTTGCGTTTTTTGACTCACTTACGGGGATTCCAAATCGAAAAATGTTTTTTGAATACATGCAAACAAACCTACCACACGCTAAAAGAGCAGGGCAAAAATTCGCCATACTCTACATCGACTTCAACCGTTTTAAAGCGATCAACGACTTGTTTGGTCATGATACCGGTGACGAAGTGCTGAAAAAGGGTGCTTCGATTCTCCAAAGCGCGATCAGAGTCTCCGATATCGTAGCGAGACTAGGAGGAGATGAGTTTGTCGTGCTGATGCAGGATATCGAAGGAGACGACGACATAGTAACGGTCACAGAACGAATACTCGACATGTTCCATATCGTATATGAGCACGAAAGGGTGAAAATCGTAGTGACTGTAAGTATCGGCATAGCCAGATTTCCTCAGGATGGAACTGAGCTTGAAGAACTGATGCACAAGGCGGATATGGCAATGTACGGCGCCAAGAAAAACCTGAAGAACCACTATCAGTTTCACAATGAGCTGCAATAGGTCGCCTTACGGAGGCGGTTTAGGGTAACTGTGAAAAAATGTGTAGACTCTGTCAATTGCAAAATCAAGGTACTGTGGTTATGCTATAAAAGGAATTATTTATTTTAAGGGGGCATAAGATGACATTTAGGATGTACTGGGACGATATAAAAAAGCTGACCGCCGAAGTCGATTTGATCTATTATGATGGCATAAGCGAAGGATTTAAGATTATTGATGAAGAAAACAATTATTATGAAGTGAAAATAGAAAAAACCACCAGAAACACAACATGCATAAAATATGACCTAAGTGTGGAAGGTCTAGTGGTCGGGCGTAATTATACCGCTGTTGACGATAGGTTTTTAAAGACAAATGTGGTCTACCGCTATATCGTCAGGTCCACTTCCTTTGACGAGAAATACTATTATGATGGAGACCTTGGCAATTTTTATACTCCTAAGAAGACGATATTCAAGGTCTGGTCGCCTGTCGCTACGAGAATGCTGACTGACATCAAGGGGCTTGGAACCTTTGAAATGACAAGGAACGAACAGGGTGTTTTTCAGGTGGAAGTCGATGGTGACCTTGAAGGGGCAAGATATAAGTATCTGGTGAACATAGGCGGTCAGTGGGAATCTGCCAATGATCCTTATGCGCTGGCATCCACTGCCAATAACGGTTCATCGGTGGTAGTCGATATGAACAAAACCGATATTCCCTTGAATCTAGATCGCCTATTGCCGCTAAGACAAAAAAACGACGCTGTGATCTATGAGCTTCATATTAGGGACTGGTCGTCAAAAAAATCGAGTGGAATCAAAAGAAAGGGAAAATACCTAGGCCTTATCGAAGAAAACACGGTGAACACATTTGGTGACAGCACAGGTCTTGATTACCTGAAAGATCTTGGTATCACCCATGTTCAGCTTCTTCCGATTTTTGATTTCGGTTCTGTGGACGAGCACCGTCAAATGATGCATTACAACTGGGGCTACGATCCTGTACAGTACAATGTGCCAGAGGGCGGTTATGCGACAGATGTCGAAGACCCCTACTGCAGGATCATGGAACTTAAGGAAATGATCGCAGGACTACACGGTGCTAGCATACGAGTTGTCATGGACGTCGTCTATAACCATATGTTCGAGCGATTCTCTTCTGATTTTGAAAAACTAGTACCCTATTATTATTTTAGAATAGGAAAGAACGGTGAAATCTCGAACGGCTCTTTTTGTGGAAACGACATCGATTCGACAAGACTGATGATGAGAAAGTATATTTTGGAGAGTATCAAGAGCTGGATGACCCATTACGGTATCGACGGATTCAGGTTTGACCTGATGGGCATCCTTGATATTGAAACCATGAACCAGATTGTTGAACTTGCTGAAAGTATCGATCCCAACGTAATGATCTACGGTGAGGGCTGGGATATGCCCACACTACTAGACGACGATCAAAAGGCGACGATGATGAACCAGCAAGAGATGCATAATATCGGTCATTTCAATGATTACTTCAGAGACACCATCAAAGGTGGAACCACCATGGAGAAAATTCTTGAAAAAGGTATTCTGACCGGTGACTTGAAAAATTTTGCGCGGCTCAGCAATTTCCTGCTCGGTTCTGAAAAGGGTCCGGATGGAAAGGATTTCTTTGACGCGCCTAGCAAGAGCATCAACTATGTCGAGTGTCATGACAACCATACGCTCTATGACAAGATGGTCGCGATAGAGATACCGGAAGAAGAACGGTTGAGAAGGCATAAGCTGATTATGGCCGTACTTATATTTTCACATGGGATTCCATTTATCCACGCAGGTCAGGAGTTTTGCAGAACAAAAAACGGGGATCATAACTCCTATAAATCTTCAGATTTTGTCAACGGGATAGACTGGGATAGAAGAACGGAGTATCATGAGCTTGTGGATTTTGTAAAAGGTGCATTGGAACTGAGACGTTCGATTGCCGTATTTAGAACATCTGCGTTCACACACCAGACAAAAGTGAAGATAAAACGTATTAAAAAAGTAGTGGAACTCCACTACGAAGATGGAACTAAACTGGTTGTCAATCTGGGGTCCAGTAACCATACATTAAGGTTACACGACGAAAGAGTCGTATTCTATGTGGGAGGCTTAACGCTAAAGGCGAGAGACGAGTATGAGGTTGAACCGCTCGAGCTTGTGATTACAAGGCCAGGAAACAAAAAATACGATGGTGTTTCACATTAATAACTAAAAAAGCCAGTGAATTGCCGACAGGTGAATCACTGGCTTTTCATTCATGTCCCTTGATAATGTGTTCATGGCATCGGGTAAAGTGTTATAATGAAAATGAAAGTATCACAAGTGACAACGACAAAATAAGGTAGTAAAGGGATAGAGTATTGTTAACAGGAGGCAACTGAGTGAACCATCAATCGAATACACAAGAACTGATCTTAAGACTCGAGAGATTGAAATTACAGGTCGAATCAATACATGATAAGATCAAGACCAGTGACAGTCAACAGCAAAAACAGGATCTCGAACTTGAACTAGACAGGATCTTGATCGAAATGAAAGATCTTGAGGACGCGATTCAAAGGGATTACTGGCTTGCGTGAGGTGATAAGATGAAAATTCATAAAACAGCGGCATACGATGCGGACCGCGAACTGACAGAACTGCTTGGAGTGGAATCGAGACTATACAAAATCGGCATGTTGGATACACAGGCACAAGAAGTGCTGAGGCTTGCTACGACTGTAGATGAGTTGTCACTTCTCTTGTTTGAGCCGTATGAATACCGACCGGGCTTTCATGCGGATGAGCGGCAGGTCACACTTCCTTGCTTCTTCACCAAGGTGGACGGACATACCCATCAACTGATGTCGACTGCGAGAAAGTGGAAACAGGATCACAACAGGACGACCCTTGTCTATGGCGGATTCCATTCCTTAGACCAGCGACCCACTACCTACAGTGTGAAAACAGCCAAAGAACTTGATCAAAGTGCTTTAAAAGAAAAACAGGACCTCGAGCCACTTGCGCATCTGTCTGAGGTGAAAAAAGACAGAGTGGTCCAGTCAGCGTTTAAGGTCATGCAGTGGCTTGATGGGGAGCTCAAGCTTTCCTATAAGAAACCAGAACTGCTTGCGGCGCTCTTACTCGACAATAGACACATCCTAGATGCCTACCATCATACAGAACTGACCCAAACCGTGCCCAAATGTATCGTGGAGGACAATCAGAAGAAGGTCCCTTCGGTGATCGCTCTGGCAAGAATGTTGATGATGCATGCACTGGGCTTTGATGTGCTTGTCGTATCGAAGCATCATTACAGTTCGATCGAAAACTATCTGCCTATCGAATGGTTTGACCACCATGTCATGAGCGCACAAGAGATGGATAAAGAGAACCATCGATCAAGCCCAGTCGGACAGGTCATAGGCATGGTCATGATAGCCGCACTGGTACTGATTTATTTTGTCTTCAAAAGATAGTGTTCAATTTATGATGGTACCAAGGAGGAGGTTTAGATGGATATAACAAGATTTATCGGAATTGACTTGCCTTTTTTAAAAGAGAATTTTACATATGATCTGGTGTTGACCCTTGCAATCATCATATTGATCATGATTGCAAAACGTATCACACTGAAAGTGCTGCACGAAAAAATCCAGGATGCAGGTAGCTATTACAAAGTAAAAAGAAGTGTGACGTATTTCTCGTTTTTCTTAGCGCTGCTCCTGATCATCGTCATCTGGTTTCAGGCAGGAGGTTCGTTCAGCACTTATTTCGGACTGATCTCAGCAGGTCTTGCTGTCGCACTTAAGGATTTGGTCGCCAATGTGGCAGGATGGTTCCTAATCGTCTTCAAACGACCGTTTATCGTAGGAGACAGGATTGAAATCGGATCTGTCAAAGGAGATGTGATCGATCAACGTCTCTTTCAATTCTCCATGATGGAAATTGGAAACTGGGTGGAAGATGACCAAAGCACAGGACGGATCATCCATATGCCCAACAGTAAAGTGTTTACTGAACATCTGGCGAATTATACGACTGGCTTCAAATATATCTGGAACGAGATCAACGTACTGTTGACGTTTGAGTCGGATTGGAGAGATGCAAAAGAAAAAATGCAGGTGATCTCTCAGAACCATTCGTTGCATGTCACAGAAGATGTGGAGTCAAAAATCAGACATGCTTCTAAAAAGTACATGATCTATTACAAATATCTCACTCCTATCGTCTACACAACGGTCAAGGAATCCGGTGTGCAGCTTACGATTAGGTACCTGTGCGCACCCCAAAACAGACGGCCTACAAGCGAAAAGATTTGGGAGGATATACTCGACATGGTAGAGGCGGACGAGAGCATACATCTTGCTTATCCAACCATGCGTATCACTAAATGATTTAATAGTTGACAACTTTTAGGAACGGCGTATAATACTGAGTAAGATTTTGATTAGGAATAGTAACACAATCCGTTGACGCGTAGAGAGCTTCTGTTTGGTGAAAAGAAGTCGCGATGGTTGTATGAATACCCCTATGAATCGCTAGGTGAACTAAGAGTAGCCGATGCCGGGAGTGCCCGTTATAGCGCTAGACTTTCTCACTTGCTGACGAAGTCGATAAGGTGATTGGCTGTGAAGCCGTCACAAACAGGAGTGGTACCGCGAGACTTGACTCTCGCCTCCTAGGTTATGCCTAGGAGGTGGGAGTTTTTAATTTTTTGCATAGAGAATCAATATCACGACACAAGTTCAAAGGAGAGAATTTATGAACAGTCAAGAATCATTCGAACGTATAGCGCTAGGCACCGCAGAAATCATTCACGAAGAAGAATTAAAAAAAATGCTTGAATCCAATCGTCAGCTCACCATCAAGTTGGGACTTGATCCGACTGCGCCTGATATACATCTTGGACATGCGGTCGTCCTTAGAAAAATGAAACATTTTCAAGAACTAGGACACAAGTGTGTGATCATAATCGGAGATTTCACCGGCCGAATAGGCGACCCTACTGGAAAATCCAAGATGAGACCGGCACTTTCTGAATCGGAAATACTCGCAAATGCCAAAACATACGAAAATCAGATCTTTAAAATTTTGGATCCGGACCTTACAGAAGTCAGATTCAACAGTGAATGGCTATCTAAGCTGAACTTCACTGAGGTGATAGAACTGGCTTCTGAATTCACAGTGGCTAGGATGCTTGAGCGCGACGATTTCAAGCAGCGATTCAAACATCAGCTGCCAATCGGGATTCATGAGTTCTTTTACCCGATCATGCAGGCGTTCGATTCCGTCGCCATTGATGCAGATATCGAAATTGGAGGCACCGATCAGCGATTCAACCTACTCATGGGGAGGACGCTTCAAGAAAACAAGGGTCACCAAAAACAAGTGGCGCTCTTCATGCCGCTACTGGTCGGACTCGACGGAATCGAAAAAATGAGCAAGAGTTTGGGCAATTACATTGGAATCAACGAATCTGCAGAAGAAATATTCGGAAAAGTAATGTCCCTTTCAGACGATCTGATGATGACCTTCTACGAGCTGGCGACAGATATCACACCCAGTGAAAAGAAACAGATTGAAAACGCACTGCTGGATGGCACGCTTCATCCAAAAGAGGCGAAAGTAAGTCTGGCCA